>CANISA010000146.1 GCA_947470005.1 Legionellaceae bacterium
ATGGTCGCTGTAGAGCGATAGTTTTGCTCCAAGCGAATCACATCCGTGTTTGGAAAATCCTGCGAGAAGCGTTGAATATTTTCAATTTTTGCTCCTCGCCAGCCGTAAATAGATTGATCATCATCCCCAACAACCATCACCGATGTTTTGGCTCCAGCCAATAACCGGATCCACGCGTACTGAACCGTGTTGGTGTCCTGGAATTCATCCACCAAAATAGCCTGAAATCGCTGCTGGTAATGGGCCAACAACGCCGGATGATCGCGAAGCATTTCATGGCATCGCAAAAGAATTTCTGCAAAATCAATGACGCCTGCTGACTGACACGCGTGTTCATACGCTTGATAAATAGAGAGCCAAGTACGTGAGGGGCCATACGATTGGACAGGGACATGATTGGGGCGAAGACCTTCGTCTTTTTTACCGTTAATGAAGCTCTGTGCTTGTTTGATCGGCCACTGCTCAACGTCCAAATTCAATGCCGCCATCACCCGTTTTAATACGCGCGCTTGATCATCACTGTCCATGATTTGAAAATAATCGGGTAAACGAGCCTCTGTGTAATGCTGACGTAACAGGCGATGACACAAGCCATGAAACGTTCCAACCCACAACCCATGGACGGAGCAGGACAGTAACCGACGTAACCGTTCTTTCATTTCACCGGCCGCTTTATTGGTGAACGTCACCGCCAAGATCCCTGCAGGAGAAAAGGCATGCTGCTCAACCAACCACGCCATGCGGCTCACCAACACGCGCGTTTTCCCACTGCCTGCGCCCGCCAAAACCAACAAATTTCCCAATGGCGCAGTCACAGCACTGCATTGTCGCTCATTTAAGCCTGCTAACCATGCCGGATTAATCATATTATCTTCTCAAAAAAAATCAGTGTGTGCATTGTACTCGTGGTAAGCCTCTCTTTTAAATTAAATTAACATTTTTAATGTTTCACCGACGGCTGTCCCATTAAAATAATCTGGTGTACCATGGAGCATGATTCAACAACCACAAGCCGTCATGCGCCTAAGTATTGCCTCTGTGTTCGCTGCGAGCACGCTCTTATTATCTGCTTGTGTGAGTAAAGGAACACAGCCTGACGATCCCTATGAGTCCATCAATCGATCGATTTTTAAATTCAACAGCGCCGTTGATGCTATTATCTTAAAACCACCCGCTCAATTATATGACGCCATCACGCCACCGCTGGTGCGCTCCGGCATCAATAACGCCTACCTCAACGTCAACATGATTCCCTCGGTCGCAAACGATCTTCTGCAAGCGGAGTGGGCCTACGCTTTAAAAGACACCTGGCGATTTATCATCAACTCAACCATCGGCATAGCCGGTATTTTTGATCCTGCCAGCACGTGCCAGCTCCCCCCGCACAGCAATGATCTGGGCCTTACGTTTGCCAAATGGGGCGATAAAAAATCACCCTTCATCATGCTGCCCCTACTCGGCCCAAGTACTATCCGCGATGGCATGGGGCTTATGTTCAACTTCACCTTTTTTACACCTTACCCCTACCTTCATCAAAACGCCGTTATTTATGGCATATTAGGTTTCCGCTACATCGATCTGCGCGCACAAATGCTAGATACAGACAAATTAATGGCGGAATCCCTCGACAAGTATGCTTTCTTACGCGATGCTTACCTGCAGAATCGAAATTACCTCATCACGGGCAAGCAAGAAGATACAGCAGGAATGCTCTACGTGGATGACGAAGCAAATGGCGGCAGTCCAACTTTATTAACACAAGCACCCAACGAAGGCACGCCACCGTTAGCTCCACCCCAAAAAGCAGCCGCGCATTAATGGTGTAAATGTTCACCCTTGGTTACTTTTGTAGGCTCTGGTTCTTGCTTAAAAAATCCAAATCGACCGATCGCATTTAACATCGTCCAATGTCGTATTCTATCAAATAATTTGGCCCGCTTGATGGCTTTAACTTTTCTATTTGCGCGCCGACGACAACCTCTTCGAGCTCTATTCATGCGGTTCACCCTGTTTTGCTTCTTGCGATTATCAAACCAGTGCAAGTAAGTGTAGACCAAATATTAATCTACGCAGGAGAGCTTTAATCTGACGGGTGCTGGATCAGTGATGCTGGTGACCTTTAATAGGCAGCCCACATGACCTTCTGGTTCTGTTTGACCGCATCGTCTAAGAGTGCAATCAACGGCAGGGCGCGATGGCGTAGTGCCACGACCTCGGCTGTATCTTGATCTGGAGAAGGTGTTTCATGAAGATGATTCACGGCCTGTCGAAGCGACGCTAACGCTTGAGGAACATCTTCCGCTAATAGCGCCCCGGGAACGATTCCACTGTGGCCCATCAACTGCAAGAGATGAACGGCTACATCGCCAAACAACGTAATATTCGGGTATCCCTTGCCGTGAAAAGTCACAAGCATGGCTAACTCCTCATAAACATCAAGTCAAAAAAAGTGAAGTCAGTCGATAAGCCGGGTTCTGTCGTTGAGCAACCATTCGTCTGGGACAAGCGTCACCGCTTGCCTCGAGCAACCTACCCGGATCTCGCACGGGCCGCGCGTCATGATTTTTCAACCACATAGATCCCTATTTGGTCTTGCTCCGAGTGGGGTTTTCCCTGCCACGCCTGTTGCCAGCCGTGCGGTGCGCTCTTACCGCACCATTTCACCCTTACCTGAATTTCTTGTAAACAAGGCGTTCAGGCGGTATATTTTCTGTGGCACTTTCCATAGGCTCACGCCTCCCAGGTGTTACCTGGCACTCCGCCCTGTGGAGCCCGGACTTTCCTCCCTCTGCTGTGACACAAAGAGCGATTGCCTGACCGACTTCGAGGGGATGATAAACGATTCAACCTCGCGCTGTCGAGACATAGTTCTGGTCGAAGACAACATGGGTGTGTAACAAGCCGTCAGGCCAAGTGATCTCATCAGATTGATTCATTAAAGATCAGAGTGCGCAATATAGTGAATTCTGTGTTACAATACAAATTCTTTATTATTTATGAGAATTGACCATGCAAGCACCGAGTGAACTTAATCATCCTATCGGCCCTTTCGGATATCGCGTTGATCGTCTAGAGCCCACGCTGACCCCTCTCGACCGCGCCTTTTTAGCTGAGCTTCAAGAGGCTCACGGGGGAGACATTGGCTTAATTAATGCGGTTGGGGATGGAAATTGCGGGCCACGTGCCGTTATTCAAAGTTTGTTGATTCGAGGCGTCGCTGGTGGTGCACAGATGCAACAGGATGTCCTTGCATATTTACAACATACTCTTTATAACTCACACAACACCCAGCTTGACTCACGCGGGCGGAGCCTATATGGGTGTATTCTTCGCCGTCAAGACGCACTGCGAGAATCTGACTTAAGAGACCATAGAAACAGTTGTGCTTTAGTGGGCAACGTCCTTCATTACATTGATTTTGATGGCCAAACGACCACTTTTAATATTAATGATATGCCTGCATTTGAGCAAACAATCAATCCCATTGCAGGATTTAGAACTTTTGCAGAGCTCGGAGTAGATACACCATCGACCGTTCGTCTCACTTACGCTGAATTGAATCAATTGACCGGCGGAAATCCGCGCATTGATCACACAGACCGCATACAAGCGATGGTTCAGGCTTTCTTAACAAACTACAGGACGATGCAACCCAATCAATTAGCACAATTGAGGGAAGACTATTTAGGACACACAGACCCGTATCGTCGAGCAATACACGATGATATTATCTATGTTCTAGCAGGTTGCTTACGTTTTGATATCACCGCGTATGCACGTCTACCTAACCCAGAGGATCACTTGGTAGGGGGTTCGCTTTCAAGTGAGATAGGAGGGGTTACCCATGACCAAGCGCTTCAGTGGCTGGGTCAATTAGAACGAGATATCGATTTTAACGATACCGTTGGCTATTTTTCAGACCATCGTATTCATTGCACGTTGGATGGTGCACCACGCAGTGGTGTGGCTAAAGATCGGTTAGTCAACCCGGATCTGCTCATCCCCATCCTAAATAACTCGGACCGATTTGAGCGTCAGCCACGTCCAATTGATATCTCTATTTATCGCTCAGGTGCGCATTTTATGTCATTACTTTTTGAGCAAAGAGACCGTGCGCTGCTGCCTCAGGCCTTATCTCCACGGCCCGCACCAAGCTCGAATGAGCATCCTCTTGAGCTCTCCAATATGTTTGGAGAAATTCAATTTGGGTCTGATGACAGTTCCGCATTTAGAAACGAGTCAAATACTGCGGCAGATTCACTACTCATCGATCCTTTGCTGAACTCAATCATACCACCAGTACCAGTACCATCAGTGTCAAGAGAGGCTACATTTACAGGACGAGCGGAATTTGAAGCACAATTAGAGCTCATTAAAAATAAAGCAGATCAATTGGGAGCAGATGGTCATGATGTTGCAGCCGATGTAGCCCTTGCTCTTTACGCTAGCATTATAGAGAATGCAAAAAAATTCTTTGCCCTTGACATCTCAGAGCATGCGTTTAAAAAGTCGTGTGCAGACGCCATTAACATCGCACGCCCTGTGCTAGATGCGTTTGGCTGGAAAGAGATATTGGGTAATTTAGCGCTTGCGATCCTTGGACTAGGTGTGGTTTATGCCGCAGCTTGTCTTATCAACAAAGCCGTGACGGGGCACTTTCTGTTTTTTAGAATGGACGCCAGTCAAAAGATAGATCGATTAGAAGACAAAATCATGGATGTTGCATTGGCCGCTCCTGCTGCCTAACGCATCCTACTGATAGATGATATCAACATCCGATGACCATTCCGGGTCATCGGATGTTTTTTAATACACAGTATGATAATATTATCTAAATTA
>CANISA010000147.1 GCA_947470005.1 Legionellaceae bacterium
CACTCATAGAGCCTCAGTGAATGAATTTTCCCCCAAAACCCAACAAACTGCATTAGATTTTGCTCTCAAAAGTGAACGCGAGTCGAACATAAAAGAAAGCTGCATAGAACTATTAAAACAAAATGGCGCTCAATCTATGCAGTCACAGGCGGGCGTAACCGGCATCGCACGCTCTATACGCTCTTTTACGAAATGACGACATTCCCCCACTATGACCCTGCTAGAGATATTAGGACAGGAATTATGGTCTATACTCAGATTGAACGCTTACTAAATAGTAGTGTTGAAGCCGCCGTTAAAAATTACATTGAGTCAAATGGGGAGCTATATAGTGGATATGCCAAATCAATATGATATTTTAGCCATATTGCCGAATCCGGGCACTGCTGCAGCACATGCTGTTGTTATAGGCCTTGCAGCAATATTTACCCTTGTTCCCGGTGTAGGCAGTATGGCTTCAGAATACATAAACAAATTCGGCGCCCAATACACCACCGATTCAGCTTCTCGCACCAAAAATTGGCAAAAATTAGCTTCGGACAAACGACTCAGCGATGCGACGGCTCAAGCAGAAGCGGAGACATATGCACAGGCAAAAAAAGCAACTATTGCAGAAAAGAAAAAAGACGCCGCTATAGCAAGCAAACCTTTGAAAGAAAAAGAAGCCAAAGCCCTAGCAGAGGCCCAAAAAACAAATGCAGCAGGCAAGGCAAGCGCTGACGTTACTAGAGCTAAGGGAGCGGCCGAAGCAAAAAAAACAGAATCTAAGGGAAAAGTCGAGATAAAAAAAACAACGACAGAAGCCGATGCACAGGTCAGTGTCGATGAAAAAAAAATACGAGCAAACAAAGACAACATAAGTAAAGAAGCCAAATCCAAAAAAACTGTAATAGATGAACAAAAAGAACTCAAGAACAAGCAAACTACGGTAGAAATGCGTAATAAAATTCAGTTGGCACAGAAAAAACATGACTATAAATTGATAGAAACCGACTTGCAAACACAAAGCGATATGATAAAACTTAAAAGCGTGCACCTTAAAACCACGGATGAAATCACGCAAGAAATAACTGCAGTTACCCAAGAAGCGCACCAAGGCATGGCAAGCAATATTACCTCATCCGACATCGCTAATGCCGCTATAGCACAACTCAACGCGGCCGAAAAAGATCTCTTAGATGCACATCAGGAGCTCTACAAAGCACTCGATGAATCTCAACAGGCAACCAACGCCTATCAACTGCAAGCTGCCAATCAGTTCAACACAATCAATCAAACCACCGAACAAGGACGAGCCGACATTGGAAAAGAAAACACTTTGGCTGAAAAACAATTTAAAACCATTGCTACCAAAGCAGAAATCGACACGGCAAATGGAACTAAAATCATTCAGGCTTACCTGAATGTTTACAAAGCAGAACACAATGCTCAAAATAAGCTTGACCTCAGACTAGTCGAAGCGACCTTGAAAGCTACACTTGCGGAGCAAGAAAAAACAGCGATAACGCCTATACTTGAAAAGCAATTAGAAGCCAGACGCACCTATCTAAGCGTGCAAATGGACCAAAAATTATCCAAATTAGACAATGTCGAATTAAAAGCTCTTTCTAAGGTTATAGAAGACAAAATTGAGGAGCAAACTCAATTGATTAAGGCTCGTCCTCAAGGTGCTACGGAATATGAAGCAACACGTTCAGGCCTCAAAGAATTTGCTGGACAAATTGACGTCATTGCTAAAAAAAACCAGGAACAAACCCCCGAAAAAACACAAGATGGACTTACATATTAATCAGCATGCAAAGCTTTTTATCTTTACTACATCAATTACTCTTGGCGTGGAATAAACAATTTTCTCCGGGAGCATGGGAAAAACACTGGGCTAGTGAGGTGGCGGATATTGAAGGCTATAAAAATCACTACATAACTGACAATTTGTAGCTAACATGTATTGTCCTTGGATTTGGAAGCAATTAAACGGCTTCAATTGATAGCCGAAATCCAAGACCTCTCAAGACTGTATCCAGTGTTATGAGTCTGGGATTACCGCGTTTTGATAATATGCGATATAGATGCTCTCTATTCAGTTTTGTTTTTTCCGATAGTTTGCTTATGCCACCGTAAGCCTGAGCCACATTACGCAAAGCCAGCATGAATACTTCAGTGTCGTGATCTTCCTCATATTCTTCTAGCGCAACTTTTAAATAAGCAATTGCCTCGCCTTTGTTTGTTAGGCTTTCCAATAGTTTATCGTGATAGCTAGAGGTGTTTTTCATGATATTGTCATGGTTCATAACCGATCCTCCTGTGACTCACGCCAATATGCGTGAGCTTTCTTTATATCTTCTTCTTGAGACCCTTTGTCGCCACCGAATAACAAAACAATGACGATATCTCCTGATTTTCCATAATAAATGCGATAACCCGATCCAAACATCAATCGAAGCTCATAGACCCCACTACCAACAGATTTACAATCACCTTCATGTCCAAACGACAGTCGATCAATTCTACGTCGTATACGAGCTTTGGTGGTCTTATCTTTGATCTTGGTCAGCCAATCTTCAAATGGCTCTTTGCCAGAATCAGTTTTATATAAGCGAATCTCTTTCATTACTCATTGTAGCTTATTAGCTACAAAATGCAAATAGGATTGTTTTCTACTGTTTAGTTTGGATGAACCCGGAAGAACCCAGAAGTAAAATATTTCCTGGTTGATTTCTGTCTCACGTAAGATTAATTGATAAATTCAGCACAGGTGATCAGCGACAATTATAATTACACATCCGCATTGCCTCATGAAAAATCGTACTATTAGTTAACCGTTGCCTCAATCAAAATCGTACTTCCTTAATATTTACGCGAGAGTTTGATGGAGACAACAATGAGTGCAGCAACACGTAAAGAATTATTAAAACATATTAAAGAACGTTATAGAGAAGCCCACTACAGGGATAAAAGTAAAATTCTTGATGAGTTTTGTACGCTAACAAGTTACGGCCGAAAATATGCAATAAACCTGTTTAATTCAACAAATGATGAATCAAATTCACATAAAGTTGAAAAACGACTGAAGAACAAAAAATATGACGAAGCTCTTCGACAAGCCCTACTGACAATATGGAATGCTGCTAATCAGATATGTTCCAAACGATTAGTCCCATTCATACCCGAACTATTAGGTGCTCTTGAACGATTTGGACACGTGTCTTTGCCAGAAGATGTACGTGTTAAATTATTAACAATCAGCTCCGCAACGGTAGATCGGTTATTAGAGACCGAGCGGAGAGAAGGGAAAAAGGGACTTTGTACCACGACCGCCGGTAATCTTTTAAAAAAACAAATTAAGATTAGAACTTTTGCTGATTGGAATGATGTTGTGCCTGGATTTCTAGAAGGTGATTTGGTTGCGCATTGCGGGATGAAAGCAAATGGAGCCTATCTAAATACACTTGTAGTAACTGACATTGCATCGACGTGGACAGAGTTTTTTCCAATACTGGTCAAAGGTGAAATTAACGTCATAGCCGCATTAAAAGTTGCCCAAAAGTTATTGCCGTTTCCTTTTTTGGGTCTAGACACCGACAACGGGAGTGAGTTCATTAATTACGCACTTCTTGAGTTTTGCAAGTCAAATTCAATTACTTTTACTCGATCTCGTGCCTATAAAAAAAATGATCAAGCTCACGTAGAAGAAAAAAACGGTTCAATAATCCGCCGATTAATTGGATATGATCGATATGAAGGCATAGACGCCTATAATGCATTATCAGAATTATATGCTGTACTGCGCCTTTATGTTAATTTTTTTCAACCCTCATTAAAATTATTATCTAAAAAAAGAGAGGGAGCGAAGGTGACCAAGCAATATGATAAAGCTAAAACGCCTTATCAGCGCCTAATGCTATCCTTACATTTAACTGAAATTGAAAAAGAAAAGCTTAAAGCACAATATGACACGCTAGATCCTATTGATTTACTTAATAAATTAGTGAAATCACAAGATAATTTTTGGACGCATGCATGGAAGCCCAGTGGTGAAGATGTGACTGTTATGGATGAAATTAATAATTTAAAAATAAATGAAGCTCAAAATATAACAAATGATGCGAAGAATATAGAAGAGCAAGGCACAATGACGCAACCAATTAATAGCATAGAAACAAGTGATGATTTAATAAACAGCACCATACAGATTAATCAACAACGAGTTACGGGGGATACAACGCAATCACCCAGCAATATTCGGCGATATAGGCGTACAGCAAAACCTAGAAAAGACCTTGGGCCAAGGACTTGGCTTACACGTGAGGATGCATTTCTGAATGAATGGGAAAAAATAAAAGTTCAATTAGAATTGAACCCAGCAATTACCGCAAAAACAATCCTTGTCAACTTGATTGAAAAAGATTCGAAAAAGTTCGAAATTGGTCAATTAAGAACGTTGCAGCGACGTATATCGAAATGGCAAGTAGAGCAATTAAAGCTTCATCAAGAAATGCAATCTAAAAAAAGTCCAATTCAAGATGCATCGACCGAAGCATATGTGTTATTAATTGCTCAAGCTGTATTTGAATCTTGTGAAACCATTACTGAAGTGGTGAACTAGTCTTGCCGACCTTTCATTGTGCGCCATAGAGAGGGCCGAAGGCCGAGACGCGCAGTCTGCGGTAGGCCGTGTGGTGTACACTAGATAAAGCAACATTTGTTCTGTAAATTCAGTTTTACTCCCAGTTTCGTTGGCTAAAATTCAAACAGTTCTCTCTTTTTTCACAAAAACTCAATCAATATAGCCTGCACTCTTCAAGAAAATTAGCATTTAACCCCAATAGCTCATAAGA
>CANISA010000148.1 GCA_947470005.1 Legionellaceae bacterium
AAAATCAAGGGCGAATCATTGATCATGACAAAAAAAAATAAAAATCAGGCTGGCCTATTACGCTCGCTCTGGATTATGGCCGCGACCATTCTATATACTGGGAACACCTGTGGTCGTTCCATCGTCAAAGGCCTAACGCACACGAGCAGCCGCCAATGGGTTGACTTGACCTTGCAGCGGTGGGTTCAGCGCATGCTCAAATTACTCCGGATCACCTGCCGTGTTCACAACCCACTGGGCGTTGAGCCCCAGCCAGGGCAGCCAACCATCCTCATGTGTAACCACAGCAGCCATTTTGACATTCCAATCAGCCTGTGTGCGTTTCCCGAGCACCCCATCCGCATGCTGGCCAAAAAAGAAATGGCACATATTCCCATGATGAAACAAGCCATGATTGCGGCTGAGTTTCCCTTGATTGACCGTAACAATAGACGACAAGCGATCAAAGACCTCGACGGCGTGCGGCGCTTGCTGGAAAGTGGTATTGTGATGTGGATAGCCCCAGAGGGCACACGTTCATCCAACGGTCATGTCGGTGCGTTTAAAAAAGGCGCCTTTATCACCGCCATCCAAGCCAAAGCCACGATTATCCCCTTAGGCATTCGCGGCGCATTTAACATTTTGCCTGCGCGTACCTGGCAATTTAATTTAGGCCAAGAGGCTGAAATTCACGTGGGGAAACCCATTGATGCCTCTGCGTTTACACTGGACAACAAAGACGCGCTCATCCATGAAGTGCGCGAAGCCATTTGCGCCTTAGCGAACGATAACGCAGAGTAAACCTCAACGCTTACTCTGCAATGCCTGAAGCACGATGGGTGGAACAAACCCTGACACATCGCCACCTAGCGCTGCAATTTCACGCACGAGACTTGATGAAATAAACATGCAGTCCGCAGAAGGGGTCAAAAACAAGGTTTCAACCTGTTTTGATAATTGACGATTCATCCCTGCCAATTGAAATTCATACTCAAAATCGGATACGGCGCGCAAACCACGCACGATAAAACGAGCCTGTTGCTCATGAACAAAATGAATCAATAAATTATCAAATCCCAACACACGAACACCAGGTAAATGGCTGACCGCACGCTCAACGCACATAATACGCGTCTCTAACGAGAAAAAGGGGCTCTTCGGCTGGCTACTTGCTACAGCCACAATCAACTCTGGAAATAAAGTGGATGCTCGCGTAATTAAATCAACATGCCCATTGGTAATCGGATCAAATGTTCCCGGATAAACAGCTTTTTGTTTCATGAGGTATAGTACGAGTTGCACATATCAAAAGTCTAGCGTATTGTTAACTCAAAAACCATCCTCATGAGGCCACGCCATGGATAAAACCCCATTCAAGCCAGCTTGGACGCGTATTACATGGCTCTGTTTATCCTTCCTTACCGCTTGTTCGCCACCACCACCGGTGGTTTCGTCACTCCCTGCAGCGCCCATGGTAGAACACCCTTCGGCCAAACACCAATCCGCGGCTGATTTAGCGTCCTGGAGAATCACGGGGGCTATCGCTGCCAAAAAGAAAAACAAAGCATGGAGCGCGTCGCTCACGTGGCAACAATTCAGTGCAAACCAATACCTGATTCGCTTATTCGGTCCATTAGGCGGAGGAACCATGATCATTGAGAAAAAAGGAGCCCTCATCACCTATCGCGATGGACAAAAAATATTAAAATCAACCGATGCCGACCAATTGCTCGCTCAAGAAACAGGTTTCCACCTCCCCATTCATCACCTCTATTATTGGGTAAGGGGCTTAGCTGCACCCGGGGTGACTCACAAAAGCCAATTCAATCAAGACGGACAGTTGATAGCCCTGACCCAAGCAGGTTATACCCTGCATTACACGGCTTACACCACCGTAGATAACCTTGTGTTGCCGACAAAAATACAATTAGAAAATCAAGAAGGAACGGTAAAATTAGTCATTAAACACTGGCAGATATCAACGTGAGGTTGATAAATGCCTAACCTATTAAGAGCCCCCCTTCTGTTGATCTTGATGATGCTTTGTCCCTTGAGCTATGCCGACCCTTGGTTCACAGGACCTTTGCTCGCCTTCGACGGAGATGCTACTCCACCTGGGCATGCTTATCTTCAACTCTATGGAAACGACACATCGAGTAATGCGGTCTATCTCAGCAACTGGCAACAGTTATCATTCCCTCCAAGCAGAAGCGTGCAATTTACCCCTGAATTTACCTATGGACTGATGGACCGTATCGATGTCGAATGGGATTTTATGTACCAGAGCAACCGATTTGACAAGAAGACACATGATAATATTGGTGACACGATGGTGACACTCGGCTACCAAGTCCTTGAGCAAAACGAACAACCCATGGGGGTCGACCTTCGCCTCGCTTTAAACAGCATTCTTCCCAGTGGGCGTTACGATAACCTAAGCGCAATCGACAATGGAACGGATGCCAGTGGGATGGGTAGTTATCAAACAGGCTTCGGCGTATACATCCAAAATCTCTCGCCTATCGGTCGAACACACTACCTCAAGACGTACCTAAACCTTTCATTCCTTCACCCCTCGAGCGTGGAACTTCATGGAATAAACGCCTACGGTGGCAACGCGCTCACACGAGGCAATATAAAACCTGGCACCCGGCTCACGATTGATTTGGCTGGTGAGTTTAGCCTAACCCAAAACTGGGTCGCTGTCTTGGAAGGCAATTTTCTATATAAGCAATCCGATCAATTTAAGGGTCGCATAGGGACATTTAATCACAGTCGGCCTACGCCAGACAATCGACACAATCTTTTTCCTTCGCGGAATAATATTGAAGGACTAAATTTGGATAGGCCACGCATTGGTACGGGTGTAGTGGATATGTTTTCATTAGCCCCTGCCGTCGAATATAATTTTTCTGAGAATTATGGAATCATTGTTGGTTGCTGGTTTACCGTCTTAGGCAAAAATACGACCGACTTTGCTTCCTTGATGACCGCGTTTAATGTCTATTGGTAACGTAAGAATTTTAATAACGGCGTTGACAAGCTAACGAAATCGCGGCAAAATACGACCCTGTTCGCGAGGTGTATGTGCAGATTTCTAATCAGGATTGCACACTCAACCGCGGTCTCTTGGGGTGTCGCCAAGTGGTAAGGCACAGGGTTTTGATCCCTGCATTCCTAGGTTCGAATCCTAGCACCCCAGCCAAATTCCTATCATTCAAGCAAACAATGGGACCAGATCCAATTAATTATTTAAATAACCCTACTCCCTAACGTGAAGGCTTCACAGATGTCCACCATGATGATTTTTACCGGTAATGCTAATCCCGAGCTTGCACTGAGTATTTCCTCTCATCTGCAAATTCCTATTGGTAAAGCAACGGTTAGTACCTTTAGCGATGGTGAAACCATGGTTGAAGTGCTTGAAAATGTTCGTGGCAAAGACGTGTTTATTATTCAGTCCACGTGCGCCCCAACCAATAATAATTTGATGGAACTGTTAACCATGGCAGATGCGCTTCGACGCGCTTCCGCTGGCCGAATCACCGCCGTTATTCCCTATTTTGGCTATGCAAGGCAAGACCGACGTGTGCGCTCAGCGCGCGTCCCCATCACAGCAAAAATTGTAGCCGACATGATGGCCACCGTAGGTATTTGCCGGGTTTTGACCGTTGATTTGCACGCCGATCAAATACAAGGCTTCTTTTACATGCCCGTTGATAACGTCTACTCCACACCTATTTTACTCGAGGACATCAAACAACAACACTTAAGCAACATCATGGTCGTCTCACCCGATGTGGGCGGTGTGGTTCGCGCGCGCGCCATGGCCAAACTCCTCAACGACGCGGAGTTATCCATCATTGATAAACGTCGCAGTGGACCCAACAAATCAGAAGTCATGCACATCATTGGTGAGCCATCAGGACGAGATTGCATCATCATTGACGACATCGTTGATACCTCCGGCACCCTCTGCTCTGCCGCAAAAGAACTTAAAAAATCAGGCGCCAAAAGCGTTCGCGCTTACATCACCCACCCCGTACTCTCAGGCCCGGCTATTGAAAACATTGAGCGCTCATCACTCGATGAAGTGGTCGTAACCGATACCATTCCTCTCACTGAAGCCGCACAACGTTGCTCAAAAATTAGGGTCGTGAGTCTTGCAACCATGCTTGCTCAAGCCATGAAACGCGTCAATGTGGAGCAATCGGTTAGCTCAATGTTTGAAGAATAGCCTTCTTTTTCAGTACAGCATCAGTTCAAAATATAATACAACCCCCTGGTTATTTGTCACTGTTGCCTTCATGAGCCCGCTATTGTATCATTGCGATCAGAAAATCACCAATAATTGCGCCCTGCTTTTTTATACCCCCAATTACTGTTGACTAATTTAACATGAGATGAACACTACTATGCTCAAACATCACGCAAATCAATCAAATAAACCTTCTTCTGACCGCGACGTGGTTGACCTATCTGTTGATGCACTTAAACAACGATCAGTCAGCGATCTATTACAATCCATTAGCACGCATGGACTCCGTTCCATGAAAGATATTCCAGAATCTTCCATGCCTAATGCCAGCTTGCAAAGTGAAATCATTCATAGTTCCATCTGTGTAAATTACGTCAATCTTAATCAGGCCAGCTCTAACGAACGACAATTAGCGCTCCAATCGGCCGTATTTGAAGAGTATTGCGGCATTTATGGTATTGCGTTGGAACGTCAGTGGCCTTTTCAACGATTGAGTGATCGCACACTCCGTCAAACAGAAATGATCGAACGATTGATGAGTTGTGTGGTATTTATATTGGCACCTCCCACACAATT
>CANISA010000149.1 GCA_947470005.1 Legionellaceae bacterium
TCTTGGTCTTGGTGTGGTCTATTTGGCGGCTTGTGTTATTAATAAAGCGGCAACTGGGCATTTCTTGTTTTTTAGAACCGAAGCGAGTAAGGCATTGGATGCATTAGAAGAAGAAGTGTCACACGTTGAAGCGCTACGGAACTAAATTGATATATTCTGATTAACCCATAAGCCACTTCGATGGAGAAGCATGGCAACATGCTTCTGAGTTAACCAGAATGATCAATAAGCTTAATCGTGGCTTTGACCTGGACCTGCTGCGCGTTTAACATCCGCTGCTTCATGGGTTAAACCAATGGAGCGATTGGCAGATATGTGTCCACCCATTCGACTTTCTGAGCGAGCGTGGTCAAAAAATCGTTGAGGAACCAGGTTGAATTGCATGTGTTGATAGGGGTTAACTTGGTTAAATGGGTTAACTGGATCATCATAATATAATGCTTCTTCCGCCTCAATATATACATTCATCGGATCGTGTGCCTGTCTCAATGACAAGTAAGACGACCCTTTAATGGGTTGAGATGCTCTTCCAAGCGGGCCGGCGTGGATGTTCTTCGCACTTAATTTCTCTTCAATCTGACGTAAGGTATTAAAGACTCGGCTTGGTGAGCAAAGCAGTTGCCCTGCTTGGTCTTTAAAGGTATATAATATAATGGTCTTTCCGTGTTGAAAATCCCATCTCATCATCTCATCGTCTAAACCAGATATATCTACTGTAGACATCCCCAGCGTACCGGCACCGTCAGCCAATAAAACAGAATGAATGGCACGCCAAGCACGTTCTAATTGTTTTGGATTTCGTATGGAAATATAAAATTGCCAGCCATCGGGAAATCGTTCGCGGGGTAGTTGGTTACTTATAAAAAAAATTAAACCAGCCCTGCTTTTATACATAACGTGAGACGTTTCATAACCCGGAACCGGTTGACGATGGCGATTTCTATCCTGGTTTGCAAATTCGCATAGATTTTTTAATGAAGATGGCATAACTATTCTCGGAGCTCAACTGATTAGCGGGCCGTATTATTGCATTAAATCAGTTTCATGTAAATTTTTTAGACATTTAACACGGCGTCAACGTGATACGCTCGTTGTGTTCGCCCATGAAGCATTGCGTTTTATGTTCAAACACAATACTGGCGACTATGATGAATTCTTGCCCACCAATAGGACAAAAATCAACCAGCTCGCCGATCTCGATTTTCCCCTCGTCAGCAAATAATTTCAACCCGGAGCGCAAAGGCGCTAAGGCTTTGATTTTAAACTGTTTCAGCGCATGTTTTAATGTGGCACGGTAATGTGTGCGAGCAATGATTTCTTGGCCCTTGTAACAGCCTTTGTTGAAATTTAACTGACCCGATTGCTGCAAATCAAGCCGATGCGGAAGAAATAGCCCGCTAGACTCAGGGTAAATCTCAATGTGGCCTTGTTGAAGACGCCTGGCATGCCAAGCCAATGAGCCTCGCCATTGCTGCTTATTGATAAACGGCTGGGTAAGGGCTTCTTGATGAGCCGCGTCGATAAGTATAAGGTATGCACCATCGCCGAGGTTATAACAGCAGCCCTCCTCATGGCTCACCATATCAAAACGTACTGTGGGCAATGCCCAATTAAACGGAAGAAGATCTGCCTTGTTATTTAAACAAAAACCAAATACGGCGTAGTGGGGGGCTTGTTGCACCGTCACGCGTGACAAAGCCGCGGGCTTGGAGAGCAGGCGCTCAGTGCGTTCCTGCAAATCACGCGGTAGCACCAAATGAAGCCCACGCCAGTCCAAAACATCCAGCAGCATCAGAACGCGCCCTTTGAGGTTACACATCGCTCCTTGACGCATGTGCTCGGCATTCACTTCGCGCACATCACAACTTAATTGACCTTGTAAAAAATCACGGCCTTGTGGGCCTATCACATCAATCACGCCTAAATAGGACAAATCAAACAAAAGGTTTTTAGCCGGGTCATCCAGAAGCTCTTCAGGCAAAGGAAGACATGTGGTCAGCTCTCGATGATTGATGGTGGTTTGGATAGGCTCGCGCATGGGTATTCATTGCTGTGTGGGTGAGGCTTAGTGTACCATGCACAGATAAATTTATGTTCTACTCTTGTTAGGCGTTGATGTGATTGATTCACCCTCGGATGCAAAATTGATTTGGAACTGTCGACGCGGCATGCTCGAGTTGGACTTAATTCTTTCTCGGTTCGTAGAAACGGGATTGAAGCAGCTGAACGCGCGTGAGCGTCGTTTGTTTGAGCGACTGCTCGACAGTGCCGACCCTGATTTGTTTTCATACCTGATGGGGCAAGATGTTCCTGATGATCCGGAGATGGTTGAAATTGTTACCTATATACGAGCTAACAATAGCGTTTAACAAATCCAATGATTACAGAAAACTCGTGTTGCTGATTCACGTCATGGCCCTTCTGGTCTTGTCTCGTTCGACATGCCCGATGCTCATTGCTCTCCCGATTGCGTTAGCCTTGGGTTTTCATTGCTATCATCTGTTCTTGCGCGGACAACCCACGCTTTTGCATGAACAACTCGTTTACCGTGCAGGGCGTTGGTTCTTGCATGATGTGGCCGGACCTGTCCGCGAGTACACCAACGCCCTGATTCGTTTTGATGTGGGCTTATTTATCCGGATTGAGTTGGTCGGCGAGGGGATCCAACATCGGTTGATCTTTTTCCACGATCAACTCACAGGCGAGCAGCGTCGGTTACTTTACTTGCTTCAACTGCCTCACTTTAAATCAGGCACGTCCTGTGTCAAAATAGATGCGTGTGATTAATTTTCTTCTAGGTTTAAGATCGTTATGCTGGATGTTATCCAACTTGGCTTTGACTATTCAGACAAGCCGCTTCTTCAGGGTGTTCATTTCTCACTTGAAGCCGGGTGTTTGTTGCATCTAGACGGCCCTAATGGGGCAGGGAAAACCACGCTCTTAAAACTACTTGCCGGGTTGTTGTGCCCGGATCAAGGTGAAATTCGTTATCGCGGTATGCCTATTGCTGAGAAGAAATGTTTCTATCGAGAGGGCGTTTGTTATCTAGGGCACAAAACAGGCGTGAGTGCCTTGCTGACGCCGCGCGAACATTGGCGTTTTGATCTCCCTCAGGTAAAAAAAGTTATTTCTTTTGATGAAGCGATGGAACAATTATTCCTTCAGGGCTTAGAAGACACACCCTGTGGGTTGCTTTCTGCGGGCCAACGACGCCGCGTGGGGTTATTGCGCTTACTCGTATCCAATGCCTCGCTCTGGTTACTCGATGAGCCGCTCATTGCGCTGGACCGCCAGGCGATGGATGGCTTAAAACAAATTCTCCATCAACACACCACGTCGGGTGGTCAGGTTATCTTAACCTCTCATCAGCCACTACCCCTCGAATCAGGCAACTACCAGGTGTATGCCTTATGATGCATCGGTTGGTGCGGGAGCTTCTCCTGCAGAGCAGGCAATGGCGTATTATTGTTAACGCGTCACTGTTTTTTTTCATGATCATGGTTTTTTTTCCGTTGACGTTGCCAGCAGACACTGCCTTGTTGCGCCAAGCTTTCCCGGGTTTAATCTGGATTGCTGTGCTCTTTTCTTTCTTTTTATCGGCAGAACGGTTATTTCAGCAAGAGGAAGACGATGGTGTCATCGAGCAGTGGTTGGTTTCGCCTGCTCCGCTCCACATGACCGTCCGTGCAAAACTAAGCGCGCATTGGATTTTTAATCTGTCGCCAATGATTATGTTTTGCCCTGTATTGGCACTCTTGTTTGGCATGACAGGCAACGAAACCATGGTATTAATCGCAAGCCTTCTCTGCGGCACGCCAACTATTTTAACCTTTTGTGCGCTAGCTGCAGCGTTCTCAACAGGAATTAAGCAAAAAGGAGTGTTTATGGCATTGATTGTCTTACCTCTAACACTTCCGGTGATGATCTTAGGCAGCGGCACCCTGACCGCGGCCATGCAAGGACGACCGATCACAGGCGAGCTTGCGCTGTTGTTAGCCATGAGCCTCTTGGCGTCGTTGTTATTGCCTTTTGCGGTTGCTGGCGTGATTCGGGTTAGTGTGGTTGATTAATGGTGTGATAGGTGGCGAGCAATAACATACGTTCAAATGGTTACTTCTGTCCTCACGTGGCAACAAAGCGCGGCACAGTTGATGAGTCAAATCTTCTAGCTGGTTCGCAACGGAATTTATGCCTCCATCGTAATGCAGGGCGCTCAATCAGCAAATAAGAAACAAATGCAAAAACACAGGAGATAAAAATGATAATTACTGCGTGGGTTATTCGACCATGAATTAAAAAGAATTTGTCCATTAACCAGATCACAAGAAAATGGTTAAGAAATATCCCGTAGCTTAAATTTCCGAAAAACTCATCAACCGCGGAAAAACGAAGATTCTTTAATAACCCTACAACAGGGATACCTATGAGCAAGCCCAAGAGAACCTCCTTGTTATATGGACGGTTATAAAGTGACTCATTTTGAAAAGTCGTGATAAATAACACGCCGACCAACACAAAAACTGAAATTATAAGAAGGCCATAGATACGTTTTTTATTGAAAAAAAGCGCTCCTAAAAGAAACATAAATAGTGTCCCTGGTAAAAGACGATAGCCATACCAATCCGAATTAATTATCGCGCAATATGCGGCTCCAAAAACACTCATAGACAAAAGCATTAAAATCAAAATACTGCGGAAAGAAAAATAACGAACGATCCAGGGAATTACCAAATAAAAGGTCATTTCAAGCCCAAGTGACCATGCCTGAGGCATAACA
>CANISA010000150.1 GCA_947470005.1 Legionellaceae bacterium
AAACAACTCCCCATGAACCCGTTCGCTCCATTCTTTATTGTCCAAACGCGCCACCAGGACATCCCGCAAGAAACGCACGATATCAGGCACCGTGTGACCGGTGAGCAAGGTAATTTTATCCAACTCATCTTTCGATAAAATCTGATCTTTCTTGACTTCAGACATAGACTTATCAAAATCAACGTTATCTTTAATGGGCACTTTTTTAATCGATCGATGCTTCATGTCAACATAATAGAGCGCGGGTTTATCGCCTGCCACTTGGACATAATAAGCATTGTAATCAGCAGACAAGCCTAATCGATCAAAATCTTTGGGCTCAACCGGCATCGAGATTAAACTCGTTTTATAGGCGCTATGCGCCAAGCATTCCCGCGCCTGGCGCTCAGCGTCCTCATCACCATACATCCCCAGTATAGATAATCTTATTCCTTTAAGAAGAGGGGAAAATTTACTGTCCTGAAAGAACCGAGCCGTGTTCATGATTGTCCCGGTCGGATCATTCCTATCAAGGTATCCAGCAGGCATGGTAGTCACCCGTTTAATCGGTAAATGATGTGTATCATTGTACACCAAAAGTGCACTTATATCTATTATTTCCGCAGAAAGATCAAATCCCATACGCCGTGCCCGAGGCGCTGGCCACGTTGTTCAAACTTAGTTAATGGCCGCGTATCGGGTCGCTCAGAAAAGCCACCCGCAGGCAACTGATTGATAAGCGAAGGATTATTCGATAACACACCATTCATCTGTTCAGCATATTCTTGCCAATCCGTCGCACAGTGAATAAATCCTCCATCCTTAACTTTTTGAACCAACACATTGACAAAATCAGGTTGAATCAAGCGCCGTTTGTGATGCCGTTTTTTAGGCCAAGGATCGGGGAAAAAGATTTGAATGCCGGCGAGCGATGCATCAGGCAAACACGTGCGAAAGACGTCACACGCATCAAAGGGCGCAATACGTACATTGGTAACGCCCCCATCATGCAAATCTGCAACCAAACTCCCAAGCCCTGCACGATGAACCTCTATCCCGATGAAGTTAACCTCTGGGCGAGCCATGGCCATCGTCAACAAGGATGCTCCCATACCAAACCCAATTTCCACAACCGTATCCGCCTCTCGTCCAAATACCTCCGCAAAGCACCACGGCGTGAGCTGCATAGGCAACGTAAAATCCGCCAATAGGTGATCCAATGCGTGTTGCTGGCGCGGACTCACTCGCCCGGCACGTAACACAAAACTTTTAATGTCTCTCTTCATTCAGGCTCGCCATTCATTAGGTTAGTGCAAATTATACACGCGCTTCGGTTTCAAAAAAGAGCAATATAACAAATTGATTGCCTCAAACAACGCAAATGGTTGCAGTGCCCTCAATTATTTGGTATAAAACGCCACTTATTCTTCCTATTCGACCTGGTCCGCTTTGCTCGGAACAGGCACATTGGAGCAACAACATGTCACGAGTATGTCAAATCACCGGCAAGCGACCGACCACTGGAAACAATGTGTCGCATGCTAATAACAAAACAAAACGGCGTTTTCTTCCTAATATCCAACATCGTCGGATTTGGGTTGAAGAAGAAAATCGATTCGTCAGCCTGAAAATCAGTACAAAGGGCATTCGAATGATTGATAAATTAGGCATTCAAAAAGTTCTTGAAATGCTTCGAGCCAAAGGCGAACACGTTTAATTTAATAAGGGAGCCACCATGGCCGCTGTCACCGTCAAAGTAAAAATGGAGTCCTCAGCCGGAACCGGCTATTATAAGACCACCACTAAAAATCCACGTAATCACCCTGAAAAAATGGAATTGATGATGTATGATCGGGTCTTACGTAAGCATGTGCTCTTTAAAGAGAAAAAAGTTAAATAAATGAAGGCTGGGGGCGGCTAAGATGAAAAATTAGCACGTCCCTCAACCCAGAAAATTTTCTTATGCTCAAATAAAATTCACCATGTTTGCTGGATAACCGCAATAGATCAGTTACACTAAATCATATACCCATTGGTTAACGAAGGAACGAAGGAGTCTGCTATGCAAATCAACTTCACTGGTCACGGAATAGACGTTACCGCAGCATTAAAAACCTTTACACAAGAAAAATTTGATCGATTACAGCGACATTTTGATAAAATCACAGCGATCCACGTGATTTTCAATGTTGAAAAGCTGAACAAAATTGCCGAAGCAACCCTGTTGGTTACAAAAGGCGAAATCCATGCGAGTGCAACATCGGAAGATATGTATGTAGCAGTCGATGAATTGATCCAAAAACTAGACAGGCAGCTCATCAAGCACAAAGAAAAAATGAGCGATCACCGCGAGTAAGAACGCGATTAAAGACAGGTATCTAACACGTAAGGTGAGCCAAGCATGGGGACCCCACCTTACGTCATCCCTACGCGATAAGTGAATAGGCCATGATCAAAACTCAAATCACCATCATCAATAAGCTCGGCCTTCACGCTCGAGCATCCGCCAAATTTGTTTCAACAGCCAGCAGGTTCCAAAGCCGTATCGACGTCACCAAAGCAACACAGACCATCAACGGCAAAAGCATCATGGGCGTCATGATGCTTGCAGCAAGCCAAGATAGCGAGCTCTTGTTAGCCATCGACGGCCCCGACGAAGAAAGCATGACCGAAGCCTTGGTCTCACTGATTAACAACCGGTTTCATGAAGCCGAGTAATTGGGCCATAACTTTCTTTTTATCCTAAAAATGACTTGTATTCTTTTCAGAACTATTTTAGCTTGTAGTAGAGTCTATTTTATTCAAATCAAACGACCCAATAGATTCGAATCAGATTTAAAATAAGAACCATAACTTTCAAGGAGTTAGTATGAGTTTGCGTAAAAAGTGTATCTATGTAGCGATGGCGGCAGTCTTCACCGCGCAAACAGCGGCGGCGCAGGGGATTTTACAAGAGTTCATTACGCAGGCAGCCATTGACAATGAGGTCGCCCGACAAACTCCTATAGTGGTGGGTGCGATAGCTAAGGCTACGAATAGTGTCCGGCCCGTTGCAGGCACTGGGATAGCGGTTAATGCTTTGGCCGACGGGAGTGGTACCGAGGTTAGTCTCACGCACCAGCTCAATGTGGGTGATATGTATCGTGGTGCGTTAGTAGTGTCGGTGTGTCCCGATTCCGGTTTGGCTCTTTTAATGCCAGTACGCCGTGAAGAGGCCACTCGGGTACAATGGTCGACGTGCACGTCTAATGTACGCGGGATGGGCCAGGGTTTGGGTAGTGGTGCGGCGAACACTGGTTTGCTACTGGCCACAGCAGGGGCGCTCGGATGCGAAGCCCCGGCGGCGCAGGTCGCAGCTGAGTACACCGTTGATGCGGCTGGTAATAAGCGCTCTACCGCGGACGCGGAGGTTTCTCGTTACGAGTCGGGTCCTATGTTCAGTCCCTTCAGTATGTTCACCCCAGGGGATGTGGATAGCTTCGCACATGGTCGTTTGGGTCAGATTAATGAGGCGTTAGTTGCGGCGGGCGGGCGAGCTATAGCACCCGGACTATATTGGCTCGCGTATGAGGGATCCAGTGCCACCCTGGTTGCAGGGAATGAGGTGAGGTATGCAGCTGCTTTACGTGTAGGTACCGATGGTTCAGTAGTTGTGGAGGATCGTCCCATTACCGACGTACTTGAAGTCCTGATGGGTTGGTACCAGCACCAGTAACTCAGCTCTTTTCAGCTAGAGAGCGAGAGCTCTCTAGTTCCATTCGGTGGACCAGGGCATTTGGTGGGTGGGGTGCGGAAGGATGGTCATTGGGTTGGCTAAATCGCGCGTCTTTCTTCAATACGGGTGATCATGTTTCGGTGTGCCGGAGGTGGTGCGGGTCATGGCGTGTGTTGGCGTGATTACCGTCGTGGAGTACGGGGTTGGGATGTGGGAGTTTGTTCGCCTGGGGAGTGTAAGTCCAAGGTTAGCTCGTCCAAGCTGCGGGATGTAGGGATGGGTTTTAAGTGACAACCGGTTAGGCAGGAAATATTTTTTTGCAGTTATTGATAATCATTGGAGATGAGCACGTTCATGCATAGTACATCAGTTGAATAAGCCATATGTAGCTTTGACTCGGCATCGATAGTACTCACCTTACACGTATTGTCTTTCCCGCAGTTCAATAACCCATCTCTCCACCGTTTCCACCTTTCGTTATACTTCTCAATGCTAGCTTGCATAGCACCTTGCGCGTAACGCCGAGACAAGTTTTCACGATAGTTCTTTATACAAGCCGCAGCTATGCGGGGGACATCACAAAAATGCAAGCCCAAAAAATCGAAGCCTTTTTTGATTGGCCCAAAATAGGTTTTATCTGGGTGCATTTTAATCTTTAGTGCTGTCAGAATTCGGTGCGTCAATTTGATCAATCGACGTAATTGGCGCTTGGTTTTTACCAATACCAACCAGTCGTCCATGAAGCGGATATAAAAGCCACACTTAACCATCGCATCATCCAGCGGTTTTAGATAAAGCGCCCCAATAAGCGGAGACAATGGGCAACCCTTGGGTAAGCCGATCACTTGATGGGTATATTCAGCATTATGGATTTCTACCCGTTGCCGCATGACGTAGCGATAAACTCTCGTTTTTTATCAAACAGTACGGATGCTGCCTAGATTAAGGCTTAGGTTTTTCAGCATTTGATTCTTTGGGTCCTTGGATCCCAAGGCTTTTTTCTAACGTATGGGCTTTATTGAGCAAGTCTATTTTGCTTGAAAA
>CANISA010000151.1 GCA_947470005.1 Legionellaceae bacterium
CCAACGTATGACTTCTCAACTCACGCGCGTACAGAACAAACGATTCGCATTTCACCCAAACGGTTCATCATCGTGGAAGGTATTTTAGCTCAACATCCTGAGTTTCTCGCCCGTTTATATGATACTAAAATATTTGTAGATACGGCCTCCGACATCTGTTTCATTCGACGTCTTGAACGCGATGTGAGTGAGCGCGGGAGAACGATGGAACAGGTTATTGCCCAATACAAGCGCGACGTAAAACCCATGTATGAACAATTTGTAGAGCCGTGCAGACATCGTGCCGACATCATCATTGAAAATAGTGATGAGCATTTTACAACGACAGATGGCGTGCATTTTGATATCCATCCGATCATTGCCTGTTTAACCACGGAGAAACAATCGAGCGAGCAAGCTAAATTTAAATTGTTTTCTAAACCACGAGATATCGTACCGCAAACCACCACGCTTTCAACGTGGTTATGCCTAAGCTCACCCTCCTAAACAAAGGGAGTCGCTGACATGACATTCCCTCTTCCTGCTCTGTCGATAGGTTTAATTGGTCCGGGGCTCATTGGAAAAACATTGTTACGTCAAATTCAACGCGTAACGGAACAATTAAAGTCAGTGCATCAAATAACGTTTAATGTTCACGTTATTATGAACAGTAAACACATGTTGTTAAGCGATACCCCCATTGATCTTTCAACATGGGAAGAGCAATTAAACGCATGTGATACCAAGGCTGATCTCAACCTTTTTGCTCATCATATGCGTGCGGCAAACACGACTCCATCTGTCATCATTGACTGCACCGAAAACAAAAAAATTGCTCAAGAATATGTGGGCTTTCTTGAAAAAGGCATTCATATCATCACGCCAAATAAACAGGCTAACGCTGGTGATTTTAACGATTATAAACAACTTAAAAATCTAACAAACAACGGAAAACTTCACTATTGATATGAAGCCACCGTGTGTGCCGGTCTACCCGCTATTACAACGATCCAGGACATGATTAAAACGGGTGACCGTGTATTAAATATTGCAGGGGTTCTTTCGGGCATATTCAATCCATTGACAAAAGCTACATTTAGTGCGAAAATACAACAACAAATATAAATTAAAACCAACAAAAGGATTTTAAATATGCCGTTAGCAGATAAAAAAGAATTACTCGATCATTTGGTCAGCCAATATCAATTCTCTGAAAACACAAAAACCCTTGTCTTTGTTCATTCTGATTTAGTCATGCGAAAAGAAGATACCATTGATGAAGAAGTACTCTTGGCCGCACAGGGCTATTTGAGTCAACATTCAAGTGAGTCACCTTGTTTGGTAACGAATCCCATCCAATTAAATGAAGTCTTACAATGCATGGAAGCCCATAATCAGGCGCTTATGCCAGATAGCGCTTCATCTTCACATCCCTCCCTCAGAGATATTCAGTTAGTCGCATTAGGGCATTATTGTGCGGGCTTAGAACCATTTAACGCTTATCGATTTGTAAATACGATCGTAGAAAATGATTATGTGGATGAGTTTGAGGATCACAAATATTTTGCTGGCATTCTTAATCGCTATGAATTTATTACCAAGTTTAGAGCGCTTGGTTGCATAACGGCAAGATTTAAAGAGGCCCCCGACTATTCCGAAACAAATTTAACGAATGAGCAAGGTCAGCCCAGTAAAATAAGTCAATCAGGAAAATCCGATATTGAAACAACGGTCAGAACACTTGGCGATGTGGGAAAAATGCTTGATGAGTCGTCATTTCTATATCAAGTTGCATTAAATTTATCTCGAACATCCAGTGTTTGTCTGAAAGGGGAAGTACAACCTATGTTTCCGACGGAGTCAGGGAAGATTGTTGCCGCTCACTCCATCGCGGTGATGAGAGAAGATATTGCTTGGGTTGACCCCATAAAATTAGCAATAATGTATCGAGAGATTTCTGAAGACGCAACCCTTTATCCAAAATCAATATCTTTTATGTGGCCAAGAGAGGCTGAAACATGCTCAGGTACTGATGGTTTTTTTTCTAGCCGAAATACGCCAAAAAGAAACAGAGTAGAATTATTACCAGAGACAAGTCTAACCATTAGTACCATGTCGACTAAATAGATGTTATTGATTTTTTGAGGCACTCTGCTCAGCTCCTGCTGAACAGAATGCCTCAAAACCCATCCTTATACACCACCACCAGGCTTCGGCTTAGAGTCCTCTTCCTTGTCTGCTTTAGGTTTAGTCAATTCAGACATTCGAGCTTTATACTCGATATAAGTTTCACTGCTATTGCTAACAGGATTTGTACTTACAAATCGAAGGCTTCCTTGCTCTTTTCCAGCCGACGATGAGCGTTCATACAGTGTCCCGTTACCTCCTGCTGCTGAACCATAACTTATTTTACCGCCCAATCCTGGATTAAGAACGCCTAATTCACCCTTTATGATAACACCAGGTCTCGTTACTTGCGCTGCGATCGCTTCAATTTTTCTTAAAGAACCGGCGTCCGTGCTTATAGTCAGTAATTTATTGACCGTCCTGTCATCAAAATTAGCTGTAGAGTTGCCTAGATCGAAAAGCGCCTCTCGTTGCCCCTCGATCTCCGATGCACCGCCAGACGTACAGGCGAGTAGTCTGACTCGCGTAATGGAACTATTGCCATTTATTAATTCGACTAAACTATCTTGTTCTTTTCCTAATTTAGAAAGGTAACCTCTGTGTGCATCTAAAAACATGCTATCAAGTCCTGGTCCAGAATGATCTCCCTGCGTCTGCAGAGCCTTTAGCTGATCTAAAGCACCCTTAAGGCCTTCCTCGCTCCCAGAATAGTCACCGAAAGTACTCACTAGTTTGCTAACATCCGCTGAAGTTAATTTATTCCCGGATGATTGAGCATCTTGAGACCTAAGGAACTTAATTAGAAGTTTTTTTACGTCTTCATCAAGATCTAGATATCCTAAACTTTCGCTTGATCCATGAGATATATTGGTGAAATGAACTTCCAAATTATTAGAATTACAAAAATCGAGATTTTCCTTCAACTGCGTCTGATTTCCCACAACTTTAATGAAGAAATTAGACCTTTTACGTTCGGCACTTGATTTTAATTTAAGTACATACTGTTCGGTGGCCGTGATCACATCTCCTTTGCTGTTCTCTTCACATAAAATAATGTTTATCTTGTTCATTTCAGCAGGTTTTTCTCCATTAAATAGTGGAGTTTCTATCATTTTAACCAACAAGTCTGATCGATTTTTAGCATATTCAGTCTTGTTTGGAAAGGTTAAATCATAGTTCTTACGTAATCCAGCTAGATAAGAAGGGAAGCCTTCGGGTAACGGGTCTGTGCTACAAGCTATACACCTTGCTAATACCTCATCCTTGGTGGTTCTGATTCCATTACTCACTAAGTCCTCAACGCACGACATCATGGGTTGCCTGGAAACTATGCTGTTGCCCAATAGAGCAGAGGCACTAATACTTAATTCATGCCTGAGGTCTATACTCTGAGGACTAAGGATTGTGACTTTATCTCTCAAACACCCCTTTCGTTTGCTCAAATCCAGGGTTATTTCTTTCGATACTGCACACCTAGTCGTGTGATTTTCTTCAATAGACCGAAAAATCTGTTGTGCCTGATCTAACGTTGATGTGAATTTGTCTACTGATACGTCTCTTTTATTTAATTTTAAGTCAGCTTCTTGAATCTGATTATAGCTATCAAAAGCTGTTTTCAACACCTCAAATTGAGCCGTGTATTCCTGATAATTAGCATCATAGTTCGATGAGGTACTGGTATTTAAAGCACTTAGTTTTGTCTGTAGTTCCTTATAAGCACTTATTAATCCATTATATAATACGGCTGAGTGACTGCTAGGAATAAAGACGCCTAAGCCGCTTAACTTCGGGACGTTTTGGTAATTCACAGACTCCAACTCTGATACGGAGATGTCAGGGTAGACTGAGTCAACTAATGCTTTAATCTCGTCTAATTTTGATTTCATAATAACCTCTCCTTGTTAACATAGAATGGATCAATCATCACTTTTTCTTTTAATTATAGGCGCAATAATGACATTTTGCTGACGTTCCGCGGCTAGTTTCGAATAATTCTCAATTAAATGCTCAATTAAATGTTCAATTAAATGCTCAATTAAATGCTCAATTAAATGCTCAATTAAATGCTCAATTAAATGCTCAATTAAATGTTCAAATAAAACACATCCACATTGCCTGTCGTCCCGAAATTTAGAACTGCAAGACGTGTAGACAGGGTTAATAACCCGCTAATAAATGGCGCAGGTCAAAAATAAATGGAATAAAATCTTTCTTGATATCAGAGCGAGAACAAGTCACTATATGCAATAATTACCTGCCTATTCGGTTGTCACTTAAAAACCCATCCCTGGATCCCGCGGACTAGCCTCGGGACGTAGGGCTTCGAAAGTTGAAATGTCAACAGACCCTAATCTTTCTACAATTTTGCAAGAGGCTCTATTTAAAAAAGATTTTCATTTTAATCCTCGCCGCTTCAAAATAGAAGTCGAAAGAGTTCATTGGCAATAGGACAAGTTTTAATATAGTCAGCTACTGTGACACATTCAATTTGCACCCTGTGTGCACCCTATGAATCTATATAAGGTGAGGGAGCTTTACGTAACGTATTGATTATAATGCTGGCTACGGGTGCTATTTAACTGATTAATCAATATTTTGTATTTTCTAGGTTTATTTTTTGATAA
>CANISA010000152.1 GCA_947470005.1 Legionellaceae bacterium
AAAATTAGTCAAAAAATATGGAAACACAAGAAGTGTAGTCGAAATAGTTGGCTTCGTATTTAATAATTCAACTTCAGTCATGACATCTAACAGCGCTTGCTCAACCGTATCCGCCGAGCTAATTTGAATTCTCACTGAACCTCTATCCACCTCTCGTTTAGCAAATGGACAAAGATTTAATTTGATAACAAAGGATTGCACCCATTGCATGGTTTGCTGAATACACAGTTGATCACCTTGATTCATCATCTCTCCCAATCACCTCGTGACATAAGATTAAACCCCCTATTTTTCAGCTATGGTTTTGAAAGACTAGAATAAAATGTGAAAAACAGCCATCATACAGACCATGATCTGATGCATTATCTCCACCAGCTTGAGTCAGTATGGCTATACTCTATAAGTTCGC
This sequence comes from Legionellaceae bacterium, assembly GCA_947470005.1. GTDB lineage: Bacteria > Pseudomonadota > Gammaproteobacteria > Legionellales > Legionellaceae > JAGVJT01. The sequence goes on from CANISA010000152.1 coordinate 410, forward strand.
TGCTGATGTGACCCCTAGTTCATATATTATACTTCTTTTTATTGCACAACTAGGTGCTTGTTATTATATCACGAATGACCTCGCACTGATCGCAGGTACCTCCCCAAACATTGTGTGGGTGCGGCTGCTCTTCTTTTGATTCCATGATCACTTGTCTTTACGATAAAAATGCTGTAATTGTATGTTAGTTCTACTCTTTTCTCTAGAGCCTTACGGGGACTCGTACAACGAACAAGGCATAACTCTATAGATAATGACAAAAATTATACTTCATAATTTAAATCCGCATTCATTGCATCAAAAGGCTATTGTTGACCTTGCTTCAGGTTATTCAACTATCCATGATAATCAACACGTAAAAAACAATGTACTAGCCACACAAGCAGAATTTACTCATCCATTATTTACCGAAAAGAAGCTTTCAAAAACAGGCGATTATTATTGTTATTCTTATGAAAACATGACTGATTTTTTTAAAATACCGAAACTTATTTATGCCACGCTGCTCCAAACTGACTCGCCTGCTTCCTGTCAGTTCAAAATAACACCATCAGATACGTATATTCAATTAAAATCAGACTATTCTATTTTCTTCTCCGTTCATCATAAAAAACAAGCCAAAGAATCCATTCAAATTCAACAACTCAATGATTTTATTTCCAATATCAGTAAATTTAAATTTCAATATCAAGACAGCGTTATTTTAGATCAAATTTTGACAATAAAAGATTTAGCTGAAACAATAGATGCAGACTTACTCTATCAATCAGACAATGAAATTGCTCTGTTTTGCATGCAAATGGACTGCCTTGATTACTATGAATTACGCTACATCAATCAATGTATTGGCTTAGGTGTTTTTTCCAGAAAAAGAATAAATAAAGGCGCGCTTATTTCCCAGTATTGTGGCGAACTAATTCCCGGAAAAATTACAGACAAGTCTTATGTTTATAAAGCACATCCTGATGGTTTAAATCTTGGACTTGATGCTCGAGAGCATGGAAATATATCTAGATTTATTAATCATGCTCCTCGACACTCTTTCAAAAATAACCGTACATTATTCTCAAAAACAATAGAAGCAAACATCAATACAAAACATTGCAATGTATATGGAAACAACATTGTGATGCTCATTGCAAGGCGAGACATTGAAAAAGGAGAACAATTGCTATCCGACTACGGATCTCTTTTTTTTAATCAATCACAGGATCTTCTCTTAATCAAACGAAATGGCCATGTAATTAACCGTGCGGGAAAAATCATACAGGACACACCAGCACAAAGAGTGCAGACACTCGCTCTCATGAAACACCCGAGCCTGAAACAAGCGCAGTGGAACCTATTGATAAAACCAATCACTGTGTTGCTGATTATGTTACTATTCGTATTATTTAATAAAATGTAGCTCAATGATGATCCATTCTTTTTTGCTCGTAACACCCCACGTCATCCCGAACGAAGTGAGGGATCTCCAATCAGTGGTACAATCTCTAACATAACGATCGATATAAATCGCTCCACTCAGGATTTAATGTATTAATTCTCTTTACAAGGATGAATTATGTTTTCAACGCATTGTAATATTGATAAAACAGATCGTATAAATCGCGCAGTGATCGGCGTGATGATATTCATTGCTGCATTAATTGGGATGAGCCGAGTTTTTTTTATGATGATTGGGCTTATTTTAGTAATTGAGGGCATGATCGGCTGGTGCTCAATTCCATATTTACTTAATAAAATTAAACGTAATTAGGGCCGTGTTTGTTCTATATATCGACGCAGTTGCCCAGATAAATAATAAGGCAAATGAAGCAAATCAAAGGTTTTCCCCTCTCGGGAGCAGGCTTTTTCTCGAGATATTTTTCCACTGTACAACCTAATTGCAAAACTATTCTCTTCCGAGTGATCAATGAACGAGTTTAATGAACGTAGTGTTCCTGATTTTCCCGCTTTAACCTCTATTGGAATGAGGTGTCTGCCATACGGAATTACATAATCAATTTCTGCATTGGATTGCAATTTTTCACGAACCCAAAATAACAATTGATTTGAATGAACAGTGTAGGTTCCCAGTAGTTGTTGTCCAACAATGTGCTCAATAATTTTTCCTTGATATAAATTATGAAGATCCGTTACTCTAAATAATTCCTGATGCAATCCAACAGAATAATTAACAATGCCGGTATCCAAAAATTGTAGTCTGGGTGATTTTTTATGATCCGCTTCAAACGGCGGTTTTAGGTCAGTTGTTGGATAGGTTAATTTTATTAACAAGGCTTTTTCCAACATGCGCATGGCTTCACCAACGTCTCGCGATCCATAATTGGATTGGCCAAAGTTTTGAAATTTAATTCGTGAACCGGCTTGCAAAGGCGCGTGCGCAATCACATGACGAATGATCGTCGCCTGTTTTTTATTTTCAGCGTACTTTTCCGCATCGTCTTGATAACCAATTAACAAACTTTCATAAATACTAAATAATTTTACCCAATCACGATGTTCAATAAATGAAGTCACTGCTTCGGGCATTCCTCCTAACATGGTATACGTATGGAATAATTCCAATAATTTTGAATGTGCATATTCAGGAAGGCTATTATGAATTAGATCCCAACAGGTTTGCTCTTGTGAAGCCAATAAAAATTCTTCAAAAGTAACCGGGTATAAATAAACATATTCAACTCGACCTACCGGAAACGAAATCTGTGTATCAATGAGCGTCTCGAGCAATGACCCTGCCGCAATAACATGGATCTCAGGACATTCTTCATAGAAATACCGTAACATTGTAACAGCTGCGCTGGAATATTGAATTTCGTCAATGAAAATGAGTAAGCTCTTCTCGGCGTGATGTGATGTGTTTTTATGTAACAATATGGATTGAAGGCATTCTGTGACCGATAAACCAAGTTCAAATAATCGTCTATCGGCCATTAGCTCCAAATTTAAGTAAATAAACTCATCAAATTGTTTCCCAAACTGTTTAATCACGGTCGTTTTACCAACTTGCCGTGCTCCTCTGACGACCAATGGTTTTCGTGAGGATTGTTTTTTCCATGATTCAAAAAAATGTGTAATGGTTCGTGGAAACATAATGGTTACTCTGTTTTAACATGCACATTTTAAATCTATAAACCATTTTAGCATAGAATAAGGGTAGTTTATATGTAATGTACTCATAGAATAAGGGTTAAATATGTTATTTGATAAGACAATCGATGAAGTACAAACTAATCATCCAATCATACCTCCTGTGAAGTAACACTAATCGGCCGATACTTCCAAAAAGCCGGCAATCCACCCGCCAATGTCGAATTCGTTAAGTGGTAAACTTGGTAAGGCAAAGCCACGAGACTCATCATTGTGCCAAAAAATGAAATAAATTGACCAAAATATAAATATCGAAAATCGCGATTTTTTTTAAGCGGGGTCAGGTCAATCCACATAGCCATCTCTTTAATATGTGACGTGCACGTCCATTTAGGCCGTCATTATAATCCAAAGATAATGACTTAACACCACGAAATGGCTTAAGCTGATAACGTCATAAACGCTTCATCAATGGAGCAGACAATCAATGGATACCCAAAAATCGAACTTTAGGTGGGTTATTGTCGGGCTGCTATTTATTGTTACTGTGGAGCCTCTTGCAAAATTGTAGAAACATTAATCAGTAGTTGCTGTTGATATTTTTTTAAAAATTCATCCAGCTAACAAAAAACGTTATTTACTCTATCAGTCCATTTTTTGTTCCCATTTGTTATCTTTGTTATAACTTATCGTTGATAACCTAATCCTGCAGTAGGTTTGGGTTACTCATTGACAAACGCCGAGCGATGCTGGATCATGTACGTCTTTTGCTAAGCGTTAAAATTTGTGGAGAATATAAGTGGCAAACATTAAATCAGCGATCAAGCGTGCTCGACAAAACGTCAAGCTTCGTAAGCACAATGCAAGTGCGCGCTCCATGTACCGAACCTACATCAAAAATGTGCTTAAAGCCATTGCTACAGGTGATCAAGAAGTCGCCCGTGCTGCATTCTTGAAAGCGCAATCCGTGGTTGATAAAGCCGCAGGTAAAAACTTGCTGCATAAAAACAAAGCATCTAGAATCAAAAGCCGCCTCAATGCGCGCGTCAAGGCGATGGCCGCTTAATTCAGCGTTTCCATCGATTGACCTCTGAAAACAACCGAACCGGGTCACCGGTTTGGTTGTAGTCGTATTTATCGCATGCCTATTTGTTTCTACATGAATCAGAACACCCTCTCG
>CANISA010000153.1 GCA_947470005.1 Legionellaceae bacterium
CCTCGACTGCTTCGTCAGCAAGACATCACTGATGTTAATTCCTTCCCCATCCCAAATGGAAATCTTTTTAGGATGACAAACCAACAGCAGCAGTGGCACAAACCCTAATGCCAAAACAAACGCCATTTCGTAAAGCCCAATCCACCCGAGCCAGGCTTGCCCCATCGCGGCAACCGGGCCTGAAAATGTGCGAGGCAACGACGAAAAAGCAATGAGCATGGAGAATTGAGTGGCGGTGTAGCGACGATCAACCAAACGCATAAATAACGTGACCAACGCGACTGAACTCATGCCTGCTGCAAAATTTTCACAGACAACCGCCGTACAAAACAGAGCAAGATTTTTGCCCACCATCGCCAGCGCTACAAAAAGCAAGTTGCTTAACGCCTGCAGCAAACCAAACACCAATAACGCACGAAACAGTGACCAGCGCATCAACAGCACGCCAGCCGTCAATCCACCAAAAATAGCCGAGACAACACCAACACCTTTATTAACATACCCAATCACGTCGAGCGGGAACCCAATCCCTTGAATCAAAAAAGGTATCACAATGCCACTGGTTGATGCCGTAAAGGCTTCACCCAGCTTGTAAAACACGATGAACAACATTAAAGGAATCAGGCCTTGCCGAGAAAACAGCGCTTTAGCGGGGGCAATAAATGAATGAAGCAACCCGTCTTGTTCCTTTTCATGGCACGAGGAGATAGACGGCTCGGGACTAATAAAAACCGCCACGATACCAAAAACCATCAATAACCCCATCAAGCGATAGGCAAAGGCCCAACCGAGGTGTTGCGCAATAACTAAGGACAAACCACCGGCAATCAAGAGCGCTAATCGATAGCCTATCACCGCCAACGAGGCGCCTAGTGCATGCTCTTCAATAGGTAAATATTCAGTCCGATGTGCATCGATAGCAATGTCTTGCGTCGCCGAAAATAAAGCCAACACAACACCGAGTGACGCCATCATGCCCGGAGATGTTTTAGGTGAAAGCCAAGCCATGACATTAAAACCAATCAGCAACAACAGTTGCATCACCAAAATCCAACTGCGCCGCTTCCCCATGGAAAAAAGCGCACAGCGATCGAGCAGTGGTGCCCAAAGAAAACGATAACTGTAGGGAAGCCCTATCAGGCTCAACATCCCGACCGCCATGAGTGAAAGGCCTGCATCTGAAAACCAGGCTTGCAATGCCCCAGTCAACAGCGCCAAAGGCAGCCCTGACGAGAAACCCAACATCAAGACAATCAACAAACGTTTATTCATTTAATGTAAATATGCCTATGATGAATCAGTATCGTGTTTATTGAACAGGTAGACTGGATCTTTGCCCAATCTACCTCAAATGCTCTACTTCTTCGCATCAACCAAATGAACATTAAAAATCAAGGTCTCATTCGGTCCAATTGAACCACCCACGTTACGTGCACCGTACGCTAGGTTTGCAGGGATATAAAGTTCCCACGTTGATCCAACAGGCATGAGTTGTAACGCTTCCGTCCAACCAGGAATAACTTGAGAGACTTTAAATGTCGCCGGTTTTCCTGTTTTTTCTGTGCTGTCAAACACGGTGCCGTTGATTAGATGACCTGCGTATTCAACCGTAACCGTGTCTTCTTTCGCAGGTTTAGCACCCGTTCCTGCTGTTAATATTTTGTACTGCAGTCCGCTGGGACGTAGAATCACCCCTTCTTTTAATTGATTTGCTTTTAGGAATGCATCCCCGGCTGCTTTATTGTCTACTGCTTGTTTATCCATGTCGACCACTCGCTTAGCCATCATCTTTTTTTGAAATTCATTGAGAACGTCTTTCATTTCTTGCTCACTTAATAACAGTGGGCCGCCTTTCATCCCATCTTCAATCCCTTTAGAAAAAAACACAGGATTAATTGAGATTCCTTGTCGCTTCAGATGTTTTCCCAGATCTGATCCGATGCTATAGGAAATTTTATCTTCGGTTGTTAAAACAGGCGTGCTCGTATCTGCAGCCCATGCTGTTGACACAACCAGACCCACAGCGCCCGCGACCCATTTCATTTTCATCAGCCAACCCCCTCTTTATATTAATCCAGATATTAATCCGGTATGAACAGTACAATATAACCATCGCGACTATTTTGCCTAAGTTTAACTTGGATTACTAGCAAATTGCTTGTAAAGTTGCGCAACCCCTGCTTTATCTTCAAGCACCTATTGCCATGATAATAACACCGACACAGCGCACTGTTCTCACCGTAAGCCAACTCAATCGCTTCGTGCGAAATTGGCTCGAGCAGGATATGGGATTAGTCTGTATCGAAGGTGAAGTCTCAAATGCGACTCAAGCGACGTCAGGCCACTGTTATTTCACACTGAAAGATGCAAGCGCGCAATTACGTTGCGTCTTTTTTCGTAACCGTCACACATCCAGCACTCATCAAGCACCTAAAAATGGTCAACTTATTTTAGCGCAAGGTAAACTTAGCTTGTATGAGGCGCGAGGAGATTATCAGCTGATTGTTGAGACGATAGAAGAAGCCGGATTAGGAGACCTCTATCGTGCGTTTCAGCTACTGAAAACAAAATTAGCAGCTGAAGGCCTTTTCGAAGCTAGCCGAAAAAAAGCCTTACCAACCATTCCAACCTGCATTGGGATCATCACCTCACCGACAGGAGCCGCACTACATGATATTGCGACCACCTTAGCACGGCGTTACCCTCTCGCTCCAACCGTTCTTTACCCCAGTGATGTGCAAGGTGCACAAGCAGCCAGTCAGTTGGTCCGAGCTATCGAACGTGCCAACCAAGAAAACCGATGTGATGTCCTCATTCTTGCGCGTGGCGGTGGAAGTCTTGAAGATCTATGGCCCTTTAATAATGAGGCACTCGCCTATGCTATCGCTAAAAGCCACATCCCCATTGTCTCAGGCGTAGGTCATGAAACAGACTTTACCATCGCCGACTTTGTGGCTGATCACCGCGCGGCTACACCAACTGCTGCGGCAGAAAGGGTCACGCCTCATTGGCAGCAACTCCATGAGCAATTTCAGGCAATGGAGCGTCGCATTCAATCCGCCATTACGCGTTTTATTCAACAAAAACAATTGCGTTTAACGCATGATATCCAGAAAATAGCATCGCCCAAACGCCTCATTCATGCCCACTGGCAAACCATGGATTATTTAGCACGCCAGTTGCATCAAGCCATGAATCGCCTCATGACTCAGAAAAAGCATGCCGCACACGTAGCCACCTTAGAATTAGAAGCCATGAGCCCCTTAGCAACGCTCGCCCGAGGCTACGCCATTGCTACATCCCATGAACACGTGTTATTGAACCGCGAGGACGTGCAGTTAGGTGACCTCATTCACGTACAGCTTGCAAAAGGAGTGCTTCTCTGCGAAGTCACGGGATAACTTGCTATGATCGATGAACTGAGCAATAGCTTACTTTTTATTGTTCAAAAAACGAATAAAAATTCAGCGATACTCGCCTGGGTTATTGCTATCCCCTGGGCTGCATTTTTGATAACTCACATCTTGAATCCACGTCTTTTAACCTGGGGAATTCTTCCGCGACACCGACGTGGATTGCCTGGAATTCTTTTCGCCCCACTCTTGCATGCTCATTTTAATCATCTGTTTTATAACAGCATCCCCTTGCTTGTCTTAAGCGACTTTCTTCTTATTCACGGCTTAACTTATTTTTTAATAGCGACGGTAACCATCACCATACTCAGTGGTCTATTGATTTGGCTTTTTGCTCGGCCAGGTCTGCATATCGGTGCCAGCGGACTCATCACGGGATTTTGGGGCGTTCTCGTGAGCGACATCTATCAACAAGGAACATGGCTAGCCATTGTCCTTGGCCTCACCAGCCTCTATGCATTTGCCGGTATTTTTTTGGGTATATTCCCACGAGAACGAGGTGTATCCTGGGAAGGCCACTTATTTGGTTTAATCGCAGGGATGCTCACGAGTTATGGTCTAAGCGTAGGCGGCTTCGCCTAACGCTCCGTTCATCCATTCAGAGGACAGCATGAGTCGAGCATTTAGAACAAATTTAACACGATACATTGATGAGAACGGTGTCACCCCAGATTCCCTACCCAAATCAGAAAAAAAACTAGCAGAGCATATCTGTAAAATTGTATCCCATGTTACTGAACACCCAACAGCGAACCCAAAAGCTCACATGCAATGCTGGAGTCGTCTCTGCAATAAAAAATGCACGGGTAAAATCGCCGCAGGAATTGATTTGATAAATTTTGATATTCTTTGGCAATGCCTCGTGTGCGGTAATCATGGTTCCATTTATAAATGGGAGCATTCTTTTATCGATCATGGGTTTCGAGCATGACACCAGCGTCAAGCATGAGGTCAACCACCCGGAATAATTGACTAAATATTATTCTAGCTTGTATTCCCCTTAATAATTGACTAATATTAGATCTACAAGATCAAATAAAAACATTAGCGAGGTTCATCATGAAAAGCAGCTTGTATGTAAATACTGTGTATTTATCCATGTTATTTGCTTCATCTTTACTGTTGCTCGCCGTCGCGTTTAGCGGTTCGGCGCATGCTGCAGTGATCGCTGTGGGTACCGGTGGCCCAACCATTTACGTTCCGGGCGCGTCGGCGAATTATTATGGGTATGGATATCATCACGGGTACTACTA
>CANISA010000154.1 GCA_947470005.1 Legionellaceae bacterium
ATAGCCAAAATGCAACTGAGCGCTCAAGTACCGTAATTGTCGCTGGTGCCGCTGTAGCAAACCATATTGTAACGGTTAAAAATGATTTTCAGTATGGTGCAAATGTTCGACTTGGTAAAAAATTGGGTATTGCCACACCATACGTGCTCGGTGGTGTCGAAGCTGGAAGCTGGGAGATGGTTTTGGGGAACAACAACACTGTTTCAAATCGAGGAATAGCGCCCGGTTCTCATAATGGGTATTCTAAAACATTGGTCGGTCCTCAGGCGGGCGTAGGGGTATCTTTAGCACTCAATGATAATTGGAGTGCTGGAATGGAATATGCGCACACTTGGTTTGGGAACGTCAATGTTACTCTCGTGGACTCAGTCACTAATTTTTCATGGAATCATCAAACAAAAGTACAACAAGATCAAGTTTTGTTTTCTCTGAATTATGCATTTAATGCTTGATTATATACCAGATCTGCACGATATCATTGTGCAGATCTGATTAACTATACCACTTTATCCTGCAGTGGCCCTCGGCGAACACCTCTTGGTTGGACCTCTTCCGTAAACCAAGCTCTTGAAAGTCGATCATTTTTAATGATTTTAACGACAAGGTTAATTGTTCGCATAATATGCCACCGGATAAAATGGTAATTTGCTTCATGAAACCCCTATTAGCCACAAGTAAATCCAGTGGCTCACGGATGCCTTCTTCATTAATACCATAAATAACCAACACTCCGGTTGGACGAACAGCCTCGTCACGCCTTACTTTGACGACCAATGCATCAATAATTAAAAAAGGATATTTTTTTTCATGTAAAGGTCGATTTCGCCATGCATTCATTCGGGCATCCAATCCCGCGCAGAGCTCACTAACTGTTGATTTCGAAAAACTACATCCGCAAAGCTGCTCGGTTATTTTCGTGACCTTGCGACAAGAAACACCTTCCAGATACATCTCCATAATACCTAAAACAAACGCCTGCTCACTGCGTTGATACCGTTTAAATATCTCCGTTTTAAAACTGCCATCACGAGTCTGAGGTACCTGCAAATTTAGCGGCCCCACACGGGTATATAGCTCACGAACTCGGGTGCCATTACGATAGCCCACACGGTCGTCCGTTTGCTCATGGCGTTCAGCGCCAAGATGCTCTGTCATTTGACTCGCAAGAACCTGGTTCAACACTGACTCTAGCAACTCTTTGATCGCATCATTTTTACTTAACACATCTACCAACTGGTTCGTGTTTAATTTAATATCATAGTCAGCCATCTCATTTCTCCTTTACTTTGATTCAGAACCAATAGTTTGGAGAATGTGGATGGCCCTTGCAAGAGCTTTTCATAACCGAATAGAAAACCTATTTATACAAATGCGCTGTTTTTAGGCAAACATTCAATTACAAAACTTTACAGCAGTATACGGACTCAATCTGGCATGAAAATCAAAGATAGCAAGTTTATGCGATATATCACACGTATGTTCAAATCGGGTGTTTTAGCAGATGGCGAGCTGTCGATGAGTGATGAGGGGGTAGTTCAGGGCTCATGTTGCAGTCCAGTAATTTCGAACATCGTTGCGCACTATGTGATTGATTCATGGCTGGAAGAAACGGTTAAACCGCTGATGAAGGGTATGGTAAAAGCGTTCCGGTATGCCGACGACCTTGTTATCTGCTGTCGATATGAAGAAGATGCCAAGAGAATCAAAAGGGTACTGGGAAAACGTTTAGCCAAATACAAACTCGAACTTAACGAAGAAAAGACGAGTATGGTCAATTTTTCGAAGAATAATTTTCGGAGGGGCATCAAACAAGGGTCATTTGAGTTTTTGGGATTTCGATTTTATCTAGGCAAAACACTCAAGGGGGCAACTATCCCCAAGATTAAAACGAGTGGTAAGCGGTTTAGGTCTAAACTGAATAATGTGAGGGCTTGGGCGAAACAGGTAAGAAACGCAATTCCGCTTGGTCAAATATGGAAGACCTTCTGTGCCAAATTGAGAGGGCATGTCCAGTACTATGGCGTGAGCTTCAACTTCAAGATGGTGTCAAAATTTCTGTATGAAGCCAAGAAAATAATATTCAAATGGCTCAACAGGCGCAGTCAACGTAAATCGTTTGACTGGGACAAATTTGACCTGTTCGTAAAGAAACACCCACTACCAAGCGCAAAGATAGTACACCGATTGTTCTGATAGATAAGGTATAAGCATGTAAGGAGATTGTCTTGAGCCCATTGCCTTAATAGGGCACGATGGGTTCTAAATGGGAAGTTGGCCAGGCGACTGGTCGCCTTTACCAGCTACTCACTGATTTTAAAACGTTAAAAGAGATTCCGCCAAGGATGATTTATTGGCTTTACCGATCACTATTTTTTTTGTCTGCTTTTCTAACTCAATAATTCTCGCTTGCAGTTGCTCAATCAAAATTGATTGCTTTTCAACAAGCTGTTCAAGACTGGTGATTTTCTCTAGAAGAGAAGTAACAGAAGCATTCATCACGTCATTTGATCATATCTAATTAATTTTTCACCCGACATTCCGGTGCGCCACGAAAGTGCACCTCCACTAGCAGCTGAAAGTGCTGCCGGAAAAGCGCTACCGAGCGCATTTCGTACCTAGCCTTGGGCTTGATACGGTAACGTATTGAGTTAAGCGTAGGCAAGGAAAACTGCAAGCCGTAAGCCGAAAGGTTGAAGTGATTGAGCCTCGAAAACGGTCATTGGGATGGTCGATGGTTTCGGAATACTGGCGACAACAACGGATATAGCAATAATCGGGAGGTATATCCGTCATCTCCGGGGTCGTAGAACATGGCGTGCAGTGAAAGTGGTTGTGTAAACGTGGGAGGATCCTGTCCGCCCTCACAGGGATGGAGTATCAGCCGACAAGTGTAGGAACGAGGGAGCTGAAAAGGTAGAGACAGGAGTTCAGATGATGCGTAGTACCGTTGAAGCGGGGTAATGCCTGTGGAGGGAAGGCGTCTGGGTAGGTTCACCTCTGAAAAGGAGACGTGATGAGATCAACAGAGTCTCAAGAAAACACGGACACAGCATTGACAGAGATAGCATGGTTATCGTCGCAAAACCCGCAACAGGAGTTTCATAGCCTGATGCACCACGTGAATGTGGAGTCATTGCGACGCTGCTTCGAGAAGTTGGATGGAAAGAAGGCATTAGGAGCTGACCAAGTAAGTAAAGACAACTATGGTGAGAATCTGGAGTCAAATTTAGAAGACCTAATTCAGCGCATGAAGCGGATGGCCTACCGACCGAATCCAGTACGACAAGTATTGATTCCTAAGGAAGGTAAGCCTGGAGCGACAAGGCCGCTAGGGATTAGTAATTTCGAAGATAAGCTGGTTCAGAAACGGATACAGGAAATTCTAGAAAGCATCTATGACCCCATATTTTTGGACTGTTCTTACGGATTTAGGCCAGGAAGAGGCTGTCATGATGCAATCAAGGACCTAACCAGTCATCTGTATAAGCAGGAAGTAGAGGTAGTGATAGACGTCGATTTGGCTAATTTTTTTGGTACAATTGATCATCAAATCCTGAAAGACATGCTAGCCATGAAAATAAAGGACAAGAAGTTCCTACGCTATATTATTCGGATGCTAAAGTCAGTACTTTTAGTAGGAAAGGAGCTTGTCATGAGTGATGAAGGGGTTCCTCAGGGAAGCTGTTGCAGCCCCGCGATGTCAAATATAGTTGCTCATTACGTGATCGATATGTGGCTTGAAGAGACGGCAAAACCTTTAATGCTAGGGGCAGTACGGATCTTCCGTTACGCGGATGACCTGGTTATATGCATGTCGTCATGAAAAGGATGCTACCCGGATCAAATCAGTTCTAGGCACTGTAAACCCTAAATATTACAGCCCCCTGCTGTGAAGCGAATTAAATTGGCTGCGTAGCCTTGAGTGGCCGAAACGATGAACAAGGCCAGAAAATCCTAGTGTAACAAATTTTATCGAACTTGACAGTTGAAAAGTATGCTGTTATTTTTTTCGAGCTTTAAAGAATAATAACAAAGGAAGGCTATGAAAAAAAATGTTTTGGCACTTTTATGTTTATCGAATTTAGTCGATCCAGCTTTTGCTGGAACCATGGGTGAAGTTAAAACTTGTCCAGATGCTTCTTGTATGCCATGGTTTGTAGAATTTGGAACGGGAGCAAGCTTTTCAAACAGTGCCTCTATTAATTATCATCCATCGTACAATATTTGGCCTGTCCCCACCACTACTTATGATGGTTCTTTAGGAACTGTACCGATTTATATGGCCGGTATTGGTTATACTGTGAGCCCTTTATTAAAAATTGATGCCAGTTATTCTTACCGAGGTATTTATAAATATGAAAAACACTTGGAATATCTAAATAATGGAGCGGGAAATAACTCAGCACCTAATACACGCTATTTTAACTTAACTAGTAATTCTTTAATGTTTAGCGCTACTTTATATGCAAAAGGCTTGGAAGGTTCCCATCCTGAATTGATGAATAGATTAGTAAAAGAAATTGATGGATATGGTTATATCCAACCCATCATTGGGGGTGGTATTGGGGTTTCTTACAATACGGTAACTAATTTCCATGCAATTGTAGATAACACTTATTGGATGACAAATGCCAAGCAAGATAGTACCTTTGCTGC
>CANISA010000155.1 GCA_947470005.1 Legionellaceae bacterium
GGCTGCTTGCCGGTTTGGAGTGGCAAAAAATGAAGAATTGGAACGAATTGTCGTACGATAAATTTAGCTAAAAATGGAAAAATCGCTTGACACGGTTTTTGGCTGTTTTTCTTATTTTATATGCGTATCGTGGTGAGGCAGCGGGGCGAAGCGCCACGCTGCCTCACCAAGGATATCGCTGTAATGCTACCCTCCATTTAGGTAAAAAAACATGTACGTGCTGCGGTAACCCGCTACATCATATTGGACAAGACGTGTCAGAACAGCTGGAGATTATTCCATCCCGCTATTGCGTAATTGAGCACATTCGAATGAAATATGGATGCCGCCCTTGTGATTCTATTGTGATGGCACCCAAGCCCGCGGCCCCTCTCCCTAAATATGGACTTATTATGCCCCCAACGTAGGAAAGGGGTTGGTTGTTTTTGAGTTCAGCGAAACACGACAAGGCGCGGTTGCCACTGAACGACTCAATACATTTAAGGGGCTCTTGCAAACAGATGGTTATGCAGGATACACAGCGCGTCGCAAGCGTGATGAGATCGTTGGGTTTGGGAGCTATCAATCTCAGTGGTCAAGATGGATTTCCACCTAACTCAAAAAAACTCGCGAGTAAATTTGACTTATATGGAAAAAACTCGTAAATTTGATTTATGAATAAAAATACGCGTTATCTTACGTCGCAAATAATTAAAGACTTAAACCGAAAAATGGTTTTTGTTGCTGGCCCGCGTCAAGTTGGAAAGACAACGTTGGCGAAGCAACTATTACCTCAATCGCATCAAGGTTACTTGAATTGGGACATTGCAGTGCAACGGGAGCTCATTTTAAAACACGAACTTCCAGATTCACCGCTCTGGGTTTTTGATGAGATTCATAAATACAAAGATTGGCGCAATTATTTGAAAGGCATTTATGACCAATATGCGGATGACCATCAAATATTAGTGACCGGCAGTGCGCAATTGGATTGCTATCGACGAGGAGGAGATTCACTTCAGGGCCGCTATCATTACTTACGCTTGCATCTTTTGTCCGTCGCTGAGCTGGGTATTCAAGATGTTGATGGATTAACTCAATTGCTGACGTTGGGTGGTTTTCCTGAGCCATTTTTTACAGGAGAAAGCATTGAAGCCAAGCGTTGGTCTAATGAATATCGGCATCGCTTGATTGAAGAAGATTTGGTGAAGCTTGAGCAAGTAAAAGATCTAGGAAGGCTGGAGTTACTGATGCTTCGTTTGCCAGCCTTGGTCGGCTCGCCGCTATCCGTTAATGCCTTACGCGAAGATTTGCAAGTGAGTCACAGTACTGTTGCGAACTGGTTAGATATTTTTACACGCCTTTACGCTATTTTTAGAATCCCACCTTTTGGTGCCCCTCAACTGCGCGCGGTAAAAAAGGAACAGAAACATTATCATTTTGATTGGACACTGGTTCAAAGCCCAGGGGCTCGATTTGAAAACATGGTCGCAGTGCACCTATTAAAATGGGTTAATTTTGAAGAAGACACGAAAGCACGTGCACTTGAGTTACGATATTTTAGAGACATAGACGGGCGCGAGGTTGATTTTATCATTACAGAAGATTTAATACCTATTTTAGCTGTTGAATGTAAGTGGGCTGATAGTGATATCAGTAAAGGCCTGGTCTATTTTAAAAAGCACTTCCCGGCATGCGAGGCATGGCAAATTAGCATGACGGGTGAAAAAGATTACCTCTCTAAAGAGGGAATTCGTGTTTCACCGGCAGGTAAATTGTTATCTTCATTGATTTAGCAGGAGCTGTCAGAAAGATACACAGATCAATGTGAAACCAAATAATCTAATCCAGATACCCCAATTAAATTGCCGACGTCAGTCCACGTCTATCTAAGCTTTATACAATACTTCGATATAAAATTGGAAATATTATCGGGCATATTGATTCTAAAATTATGCCTGAGGTTGCGCGGGCATTGGCTCAGGGCAAGATCTTGCCCCAGAATAAACGCATAATTGCTCAAAAAATGCCATATAGCACGTGCTGTATGAAGTTAAGTTGCACTGTTGATTGTGTTCGAGGGCGCTTAGCACTTCATGTTAAAAATAGCCTTGTTATTTTGACTCTCGACGAATATAATTGCCTTGATATTCTGACGTTATTGGCGGGCCATGATGCATAGAGATCTTGAATTTGAACTGATTCGTTGGAAAAATGCGAAAGAACGTATTCCTCTGTTGCTGCGCGGGGCAAGGCAAGTGGGGAAGTCTCATCTGGCAACCTCATTTGCAAAACGGCATTTTGAAGAGGTGTTGGTCATTAATTTTGAGAAAGAAGAAAAATATAAATTGGCCTTTGAAACGCTAGAACCCAGTGCGATTCTCAATCGTCTTTATCTGCAAAGTGGCCATAGGGTGGTGCCAGGCAAAAGCCTGTTATTTTTAGATGAAATACAAGAATGCACACAGGCACTTAAAGCCTTACGTTATTTTAAAGAAGAGATGCCTGAGTTACACGTCATTGCCGCGGGATCATTACTTGAATTTGCTCTCAATAATGAAAAAATGCGTATGCCTGTTGGGCGTGTGGAGTCTTTGTTTTTAAAGCCGCTTTCGTTTTACGAATACTTGACGGCGCTAGGCCTGCAGCATTTACGTGAATATTTAAATCAAGCGACGTTAACAACGGGCATTGAACCCATCGTGCATGATGAACTGTGTGATCATTTACGTCATTATTTTTTTATTGGGGGATTGCCCGATGTCGTGAACGAATATATAAGTTCTCGAAATTTGGAGCGCGTGCAAGCGAAGCAACTTAACCTGGTGCAAAGTTATCGGGATGATTTTGGGAAATATGTGGGTAAAACTAAACATCAATACATGCAAAAAATATTGAAAGAAGCCCCCGGATTTATCGGTGAAAAATTTACTTACAGTCGAATTGATCCGGACATCGGATCACGGGAAATAAAAGACGCGCTTGGTTATTTAATTGAGGCGGGTCTTTTATACAAAGTGAATCATACCAGTGCCAGCGGATTACCTCTCAGTGCGCTCATGAATGAGAAACATTTCAAAATTATTTTTCTGGACATTGGTTTGGCCAATTCAGCGAGTCAACTATCTGCAGAACTGTTTTTACAAAAAGACTTAATGCTCCTCAATCGCGGATTGCAAGCGGAACAATTTGCTGGGCAAGAGCTATTGGCTTATCGTAAACCCTACATGCATAGCGAGCTTTTTTATTGGGATCGACAAAAACCTAATAGTAGTGCTGAGGTGGATTATGTGATTAACGTGAATGAACGCATTATTCCCATAGAAATCAAGGCAGGAAAAACAGGCAGTCTTCGCTCCCTTCAACTGTTTTTAAACGAAAAAAATTATGATTTGGGGGTTCGTCTTTCTACGAAGCCGCTTGAGATGAATCATCGCGTATTATCCGTACCGCTTTATATGATTTCTGAGGTTCCACGATTGGTCGATGCGTTAAACATAAAAATACAAGAGTAAATACAGGGCTACAATCATAGGGGTCAAGTCGATTGTTCAACGCATATAGGTCAGTATATACTCTACTTTTAATTACTTAGGTCGCCTAAACGATCTCAAGGCCGCAGCGCATTATTTATGAGGATGCTTATTATCACGTGATGAACCGTGGAGCAGGTCGTCAAAAAATATTCAATGATAGCTGTGATCAGGCGATTTTTTTATAAACGCTTGGCGAGGCATGTCATCAATTTTGTATAGAAATTCATGCTTATTGTTTGATGGGAAACCATTATCATCTGTTGATTAAAACCCCACAAGCCAACTTGAGTAGAGCAATGCGGTTTATGCTTTTGCTCAAGAGTTACTGAATGATCAGGAGTTGGAGGCGTCTGTTTACGAGGTAGTTAAGAAATTAGGAGTTCGAATATAAGTTGATCAATCGATTTGCCCCTTGCCCCCTAACAATGCAGCAATAGGATGAACGCGTAATTGCTCTTGAAGCCGCTGAATAAAAATACGTCGATGCAACATGTTATCCGTGCAAATCAGAGGTCGTAGATCATTATTACACGGATAAATCGAGTTAACCAGCCTCCTGTTACGACGACTTGGCGCAAATCCCTATGGTCTTTAAAGCGGGTTGCAATAGTTGACATTCAATTCTATAATGTTCAATATATTGAACTAATAAATGCTTTATTGGTTTTTTTGATGACCATTACAGCATGAGAAAACAGCATGACGCCATCATTGCAACGATTATTGAAGGACCTAGGTACGAATATTCGTCTGGCTCGACTTCGCCGTAAATTCTCTACGACCTTGATTGCCGAGCGGGCTGGAATCGCGCGCAATACGTTACGAGGGATCGAGAATGGGGAGCCGAGCGTGTCTTTTGGTTCTTATGTTATGGTTCTATTTTGTTTGGGCCTTGAAAAAGACTTGAAATTAATCGCGCGTGATGATGAACTCGGTCGGAAACTCCAAGATGCGGATTTGCCCGTCAAAGTCCGTGCACCACGCAGACACTCATGAGTGAATCAACACAACGGCACATTGAGGTTCATGCGCATTGGGAGGGGCTGCCCATGCCTGTTTTGATGGGCATTTTGCATGTTGCACCGACACGAGGCAAAGAAATTTTTTCATTTGTTTATGACATGGATTGGCTTAAAA
>CANISA010000156.1 GCA_947470005.1 Legionellaceae bacterium
ATAGTGTGTTCGTTTCAACAGATGGCTTATGCGCTTCTGTCTGGTTCAATTCCATAATTAAAGGCTGAGCGAACCATTTATGTCCAAAAACACGTAGCACCTGCGCGAGGCGGCGGTCACGGCGCCTAACATTGCAAACATAAAAGGCTTCAATTTCATTCTTCAGCCACCTTACTCGTCTTGCTTTAAAATTCATTTTTTTAATGCGTTATTATTTGTCATTATAGACTGGTTTTTATTAAGCAAGACTTAAGCGTGATTGCTATGAACCAAATACGGCCATCGCAAAGAACAGAATAGAAGCATTATGGATTTATTTGAGTACACCTGCGCTGCCTTAACCGAGCAGCGCGTGCAATAATTTGTAGGATAAAATCGTTAACAACGATGGGCGTAACCGGCAACGCACGTTCTTCTCATTAGGCCGCCATGGGCCATTCAATGGCGGGAGTGTAATTTAATTTGTGTAAACTGATGTTTTAGTCTATCCTATAAGGACATTAACTTTTCTGTAAAGGAAACGATTATGACTCATCAGATTCGAGTAATAGTTGAATCACTAAATGATGCAGGCGACGTAGTTGGCAAAGAAATTGTTATGACAAAAAGCGTTATTAAGCCGAACTCTATCGGAGCGTGCCAGGGGAAATGAGACAAATTCTTAGAAAAACTATTTGAGAAATTATGGTGCCATAGCCGCCTCCAGTTGTCCAGAAATATTTGCTATACCAATCGTTTGTGGCGGATTAATATACACGGAATCAGGCACTTTTTTTAGCTGTGGTTCCTTATTGCTGAAGCGGCCTGGATTTGCCAAAAATGCCTGCATGAGTACATCGTGCCGTTGTTTTAGAATAGCCTCCGCTTGTTGGTAATGAACGCTTTCGGGCGTTAGCCAAGCAATCCCGGAATGATAATGCTCCTTGTTATACCAAGGGAAAAACTGTTGGCAAAACGCTTCTGCGTGTTCAATCGATTGGCAGCGGCCAGGGAACTCCGGCCTATATTTAAGTGTCTTAAATTGCGACTCGGAAAAAGGGTTGTCATTGCTGGTATACGGTCGATTGTGCGTCTTGGCAACGCCAAGGTGCTCCAATAGCTGCGAAACGGTATGCGATGTCATGCTGGGCCCGTTATCAGAATGTAAGGTCAGTTGACTGGGTTGAATGCCTTGCTTCAACGCCGACTGCTGTATAAGCTTACGAGCCAGCTCCTTTGATTCACAATCAGCAATCAGCCAGCCAACGACATAGCGACTAAAAATATCCAGGATGACATACAGGTGGTAATAGACCCATTTTGTCGGGATCAAGTCCTAATGTTGCTGTAAAGATCCATATTTCTCCTCTCCACTAAATTCTTACTGATTAATTGCAATCACTTTGTTTTGAATAGGCACAACAGATGCTTTCTCAGCCATCCATTGCCAAAACTCCATCATATCGAAGTATTTTGATGACGCTTGCCATTCATCATATTTCTCGGCAAGCAATGATCCTATGAGGCGCATCACCGCGTCATCATTAGGGAAGATGCGTATGACACGTTCCCTGCGGCGAATTTCTTCATTCATCCGCTCAGCTAAATTAGACGTTCTTAAACGCTGCCTATATCGCTGTGGCAACAGTAGCACAGCAATGCCATCGTCTAGGCCATTTTCAAGACAATCCATGGCTCTAGCGGCCTTAGCTTCATATCGGGCAATGGTGTCCCGCCCCAACTGGAGAGCAACGGTTTTATTTTCAGCTTTAAAAATAAGCTTCACATCATTCGCAATATCCTGTTTTAAATAGCGCGGACTATGGCCCAGAATATTACGCATAAAGTGTGTTTGACACCGTTGCCATATCACGCCCTGAAACGCCTGATTAACCGCCTTTACGAGCCCTGCATGGTCATCAGAAACTAGGAACTCAAGCCCGTTTAAGCCGCGCTGCTTTAATCGTTTGAATATTTCACTCCAGCTGGCTTCTGATTCGCTATTAGCCACAAGTAAATCCAGCGGCTCACGGATGCCTTCATCATTAATACCATAAATAACCAACACCCCGGTTGGACGAACAGCCTCATCACGCCGGACTTTTACGACCAATGCGTCAATAATTAAAAAAGGGTATTTTTTTTCATGCAAAGGTCTGTTTCGCCACGCATTCATTCGCGCATCCAACCCCACACAAAGTTCACTAACCGTTGACTTAGAAAAGCTGCACCCGCAAAGCTGTTCTGTGATTTTCGTGACCTTGCGGCAAGAAACACCCTCCAGATACATCTCCATAATCCCTAAAACAAACGCCTGCTCACTACGCTGATACCGTTTAAATATTTCTGTTTTAAAGCTCCCATCACGGGTCTGGGGAACCTGTAAATTTAACGGCCCTACACGCGTATATAGCTCACGAACCCTCGTGCCATTTCGATAACCCACACGTTCTTCGGTTTGCTCATGGGGTTCAGCGCCAAGATGCTCTGTCATTTGACTAGCAAGAACCTGGTTCAATACAGACTCCAAAAGCCCTTTAATCGCATCATTTTTACTTAATACATCTACCAATTGATTCGTATTCAATTTAATATCGTAGTCAGCCATCTCATTCCCTCTAATTGATTCAACACCAATAGTTTGGAGAATGTGGATGGCTCTTGCAAGAGCCTTTCATAACCGAATAGAAACTACCTTATACAGCTGTGCTGTTTTTAGGCAAATACCCAATTATAAAACTTTACAGCAGTATACGGACTCAATCTGCCGCATAAGTGGGGCTGCCCCACATTTCATATGGATTATCTGATAGATGACATCCCGCTACTGGGTTAAATGCAAGTAGATCACATTCTACTGTTTGAGGACAATACAAAATAGGTTGACCATCTGGAGTTGTATCTGCAAATGCGGGTAAAGAAAACCCAATAAGACAAAGCATCCATAATTTTACTTTCTTAATATTAATCGGTGACATAGTTATGACCTCAAACCAAATTGGCCATAATTTTACCATTAATATGCTTATTTATCAATCAATGTATATTGAGTGCGATCATTTTAGGTTTGCTATTGAAGGTGAAATCAACGCGAGAAATTTATAAAAACAGGGAGTATCAAAACAATTTTGGATCGTTATTTGGATCGATTTGATATTTACATAAAGCTGTATATTGGTCGGGACGGGAGGATTCGAACCTCCGACCACTAGCACCCCATGCTCATAGCTACACTATTTCAGTCAAACTCACTTACATTCAGTTACAACCTACACACCTTGATAACACTGAGCAAAAAGCATATCATGCTAGTCAATTAGGATCAAGGATATACCAAGCCAGCACAAAAAAAAGTACCCTTTTAAGTACCCACTGGCAGGCTTAAAAAAATAAAGGCGCTACCTATAATGATAAGATTCACTGACACTTACATTAAAAATTTAAAACCCAAAGAAAAGCGTGATGAAAAATACGAAGGTGGTGGCTTTGGTATTTTTATCTATCCGTCTGGTTCTAAAACATGGATATACCGATATAAAATCGACAATAAAAAAGACTATATCATCATGGGGCATTACCCTTCTATGAATTTAGCTGAAGCCCGTAAAACATTTCATGAGCTAAGGGAGTTACGGCGCAGCGGACAAAACCCAAAACAAATGATGCGGCAACAAAAAACACAAGAAAAAATAACTGTTAAACACTTGGTTTTAAGCTGGTATACCAATTACATCGAACGTCATCGCAAACAGCCCTTGCAAATAAAACAACATATTGAAGCGGACATTATTCCCTTGCTTGGCAATTATCTCATTGAGTCTCTAGAAACAAGGGATATATCCCAAGCACTCGACAAGATTGTAAAACGAGGCTCCCCTGTGCACGCCAATAAAGTATTGAGCACACTAAAACAAGCATTCAACTATGCAGTCAGTCGTGGCGAACTAAAACTTAATGCTGCCGCCAACATTAGAGCACGCGATATCGGTGGTCTCGAAAAACCGCGCGAACGCTACTTATCGCCCGATGAAATCAAAACATTATGGTTATTTCTAGATGGCAACAACAATAAAATATCGTTGCAAATTATCAACGCAATTAAAATTTTGTTACTTACTGGGGTTCGAACAGGCGAGCTCTGGAGCGCAAAATGGCCTGAATTTGATTTTGAAAATAGCCTTTGGTCTATTCCACCAGAAAATACTAAAACAAACCTGATCATGCGCGTTCATTTAACTGCTCAAGTAAAATCGTTATTACAAGCGCTTCATAACTGCACTATTAGTGAATATGTCCTCAGTGGCGCTGACGGCCTAAAACAACTCAGTGATCGAGCGTTACCTAAAGCCGTCAAGCGAATGCAAGAACGTGTGGACATTCCTCACTGGACAACGCATGATCTGCGCCGGACTTTTGCAACCCAATTAGGTCAGACATTACAAGTTGATCCAGTAGTCATTGAGAAATGTTTAGGGCATAAAATGCCCAAAATCATGGCAACGTATAATAAAAATGAAATGTTGCCTCAGCGTAAAGTTGCACTTGAGCAATGGAGTGATTTTGTAGCACAGTTGGTCTATGAACAAAAAAATTGCCTGGGACGATCGGAGCTTAAAAGGAAACATTGCAATCTTAAGGTAGAAGCATGACAACAGAATTAATCCTCAGTA
>CANISA010000157.1 GCA_947470005.1 Legionellaceae bacterium
GAAGCCCTACGAAGGCAAGCTTTAATAACGCGAGTTTTGCTGTGAACGCTTTGTCTAAGTTGGTGAGTTCATGCATGGGAAACTGGATGTTTTCAAGCACCGTCATGGCTGAAAAAAGTGCGCTATGCTGAAACAACATTCCCCATCGCCGGCGTAGCGCATGGGCACCTCGGTCATCGAGCGTGTGAATATCTTGATTAAACACGCGAATGATTCCTGCGGTTGGTTTTAGAAGCATCAAAATGCTTCGCAGAATGGTTGTCTTTCCGCTACCGCTCCCACCAATGATGGCAAGAATTTCCCCTTGATTCACCGTAAGGTTTACATCGGTGTGGATCCATTGCCCGCCCAGGTTGTTTTTTAATCCGCTGATTTCAATGATTGGCGTAGGCATCAGAGGTCCAAGCAGCTATAGATGATGGAGTAGGTTGCGTCTGTCACGATGATTAAAAATAGTGCTTGAACGACACTTTTGGTGGTTTGGCTGCCGACACTATCCGCATTTTGCTCGACACGAAACCCTTGAAAACAACCCACCAATGCAATCAGGATAGCGAAGGCAGGGGCTTTGTATAAACCTAACATCAATTGTTTAAATCCAACGGATTCTTGTATGCGAGATAAAAAATCTAAATACCCAACGCCTAACATAAATTTAGACATGATCATCGCACCCAGGATGCTGAACACATCAGACCAAAAAATAATCAATGGGAATACAATCAATAAGGCAATGACTTTAGGCACAACCAAGAGCTCGGTTGGAGATAAACCCATGGTGTTGAGTGCATCGATTTCTTCATTGATTTTCATGCTACCTATTTGTGCGGTAAACGCCGAGCTGGTGCGACCTGCGACGATGATGGCGGTGATGAGGGGCGCAAATTCTCGGAAGATAGCCATGCCTGATAAATACGCGATGAAAACACTCGCACCATACGTTTCGAGTTGCAGGCCCATTTGGTAAGCGAGCACGACGCCAATCAAAAAAGATAACAGTGCAAGAATAGGTAGTGCTTGAATCCCGGCTGAACTTATATTTGTTATGATGCTTGGGAGTTGAAAACGGCGCCAATTCATAGCGGCGAGAAATAGTTTGTCGGCCAAGTCCCCCACTAAAACAATCAACCCATCAGTTTGGTTTAGTTTGTTGACGACTTCTTTGCCGAGTGCATAGAGGAAGCCAAATGCTTTAGGCTTAGGCTCTACGTGTTCAAAGCTTGAACGTTTACTCTCAACCAACGCAATGAGTTCATGCTGTTTATCACTGAACTCCGTGAGCGCGATGGTGTGTTTTTTCTTTTTTAGCGCATCCATACAGTGCAGTAAGGCGAGCGCGCCGGCGCTGTCGAACCCTGTTAACTTCTCTCCACTGATGGTGGGTGGCGTTGAGGAGGGCCACTGTGTCGCATCAGGCGTTGTGGTTAATTGGCTTAAATTGAGCGTGGACCACTGACCTTCACACAGGTAACGGTTATTTACTGTATCGAGTATCAAGCGGGCATCAGAAGGAGTGGGTATCATCATTGCTATCAATTCGAAAAGTAGCTTAGGATAATACGAAAGTATGCGTCTAGCAAAATATCCTCACGCAATAATTGTTCCTCGTGTGGTTGCGCTTGAATGAATATGGTAAAATTCGAGCCATTTTGCGCGCGAATACGGGAGACTCATGCCAGGCGAGTACAGTCAATTTGAAAAGCGAAAACAAGATCACATCAAATTTGCATTGATGGAGGAGAATCAAGCTCATGAATACAATGGGTTTGATCGCATCACCTTGGTGCATGATGCGTTACCTGATTTGGATTTTAATGAGATTAGCCTGGAGGGCATACGACTAGGACGGCATGTTGAAAAGCCATTAATGGTTGCTTCCATGACCGCCGGACACCGGGACGCAATGAATATCAACCGTCATTTAATGGCGGCAAGCGCTCAAACGGGTTGGGCGATGGGGGTGGGTTCGCAACGACGCGAGCTGACAGACGTGCTTGCTGCAGAAGCGTGGCAGCCGCTGATACGAGATTATCCAGGCGTTTCATTGTATAGTAATTTAGGCATAGCACAGTTGATCGATGCGCCTTTTGAGGCGATTTTGCGTGTGACAGAAGCGTTACACGCACACGCGCTGATTATTCACTGTAATCCACTGCAAGAGTGTATGCAGCCAGAAGGTACGCCATTATTTAAAGGATGTTGGCGTGCGCTTGAAGCCTTGGTGAAGCAATTAACACTACCCGTTGTGGTGAAAGAAACAGGGTGTGGTTTTTCCACTGAAACGTTGGCTCGTCTGAATAATATAGGCGTAGCTGCGGTCGATGTGAGTGGATTAGGGGGCACACATTGGGGACGAATTGAAGGGCACCGTGCTGTGGATGAGCCTATACGACAGAAGGCCGCAGAGACTTTTCGGGGCTGGGGGATTGATACGGTCCGTTGTGTGCGAGAAGCGAGTGCGCTTACGCCGACCTTTGAAATTTGGGGCTCCGGTGGTGTTCGGCATGGGCTAGATGCCGCTAAATTATTTGCACT
The DNA here is from genome assembly GCA_947470005.1 of Legionellaceae bacterium. Taxonomy (GTDB): domain Bacteria; phylum Pseudomonadota; class Gammaproteobacteria; order Legionellales; family Legionellaceae; genus JAGVJT01. The sequence goes on from CANISA010000157.1 coordinate 2,536, forward strand.
GGGGGCGACCACCGTGGCGTTTGCAAAGCCGATGTTGGCGGCGGCTATCCATTCTGTTGAGCATGTTGTGTTGGCGATGAATACGATTGAATATGAATTAAAAGTTGCATTGTTTTGCACAGGTAGTCGTACGGTATCTGAGTTAAAGGAGAAAATACGTTGTTAACTCGACAAGTATGCCCATTAGGGGAAGGTTTTTCTAAATTGACAACCGAGGAACGGTTCCAGCGGCTGATGGCCGTGGGGGCGCTCACGCAGGAAGACGTTACTTATTTGTCTCGAGGTGGGGTGCGTGATCTCAACCTTGCTGACAAATTGATTGAAAATGGCATTGGTTATTTTCAATTACCGCTTGGTGTGGCAACCAATTTTCGCATTGATGGTCAGGATTATGTGATTCCAATGGCGGTGGAAGAAACGTCCATCATTGCGGCATTATCAAAAACGGCAAAATGGATCAGGCAACACGGCGAGATAACCACGCGGGTTGATGGGGATTGTATTCTTGGACAGATTCAATTGGCTTCTGTCACTGATTTTCACCGATTTTCACGTATTTTCGACGAAAATAAACACCTATTGATAGAAAAAGCAAACGAAGAAGTAGCAGAAAACATGGTCAAACGGGGGGGCGGCGTCATGGACATGCAGCTTCGCCGTCTCGAGCGTCCAGATGGGGGAGTAATGGCGGTTATTCATTTGGGCATGAATAGTTGTGATGCCATGGGCGCTAACATTCTCAATCAGGTGCTTGAATACTTAAAAACGCCCATTGAGGCGTTGACGGGTGAGGACGTGACCATGTGTATTTTATCTAATTTAAATGATCAAAAGCTTACGACAGCACGCGTGACGCTTCATGGTGTTGATTCAGCCTTAGGCGAACGGTTGCAAGATGCCTCTTTGTTTGCAGAAATGGACCCTTACCGCGCGGCCACGCACAACAAGGGCGTGATGAATGGGATTGATCCAGTGGTTATCGCTTCAGGCAATGATTGGCGTGCGGTAGAAGCAGGCGTGCATGCCTACGCCACGCGAGCAGGCGCCTATCAAGCCATTACACGCTGGCGCTATCAGGATGGTGTATTAAGTGGCGAGTTAACAGCACCCATTATCGTGGGCACTGTGGGCGGCGTGACGGCGTTGCACCCAACAGCCAGGATGTGTTTGCGTATGATGAATGTTGAGTCGTCTAATCAATTATCACGCGTGATAGCTGCTGTTGGATTGGTTCAAAATTTAGGGGCGATTAACGCATTATGCACGGAAGGTATCATTCAAGGACACATGAAATTGCACATTGATAATTTATTGTTAAGTGCCGGTGCAGAAGATGGAGAGATCCCTATTTTGAAAAAACGGTTGCAGCAATGGTTAACGCTCAATCGACGGATTAGTTTAGGTAAAGCATCGGAGCTTCTGGCCGAGCTTCGCCATGCGCAAATTGCACCATGAAATGGGTCATTCCTGCAAAAACATTCTTATTAGGGGAGTATGTGGCCATGGGCGGTGGGCCGGCCATTGTGTTAACGACCTCACCTTGCTTTGACGTGAGCTTGTCAAAAAAACCAGGTTGTTATGGAATCCACGAGGATTCCCCAGCAGGCGTATTTTGGTCTCGTGCAGCGCATCATGAGGGGCTTTTGTGGTCTGACCCTTATCAAGGGCGGGGAGGCATGGGCGCTTCGAGTGCACAATTTTTGGGTGCTTATCTGGCTGACGCACACCGACAAAAAAAAATGCTCAGTTCTAAGACGATGCTGGACGAATACATGGCCGTTGCGTGGTCAGGAGAAGGCCGTCGTCCCAGTGGTTATGATGTCTTGGCACAAGCCTCGCATGGCTGTGTGTTTATTCATCAAGAGGACGCTCGTTATGCGTCCTATGCATGGGACTTTCACGATCTAGCTTTTATATTAGTTCATACCGGTCAAAAATTGGCGACCCATGATCATTTGAAACACGTGCAGCTTCCGGAATCGATGGCGTCCTTGACGAGCCTTGTTCTTTTGGCAAGGGATGCATTTCAGCGATCGGACAGTGGCCAACTCATTGACGTCGTGAATGCCTAC
>CANISA010000158.1 GCA_947470005.1 Legionellaceae bacterium
AATGAGACGAGAAGTTTCATAGCATTGTGCTCGATAACAATAGGCGTTCAATTGGTCAGTCTTTGGACAAGGCTCTGATCTTGAACATACAGAGAGACATGCACTTTTATCAATATGTCTTTCTGGTAATCCATGAAAGCTAAAAATAAGTGTGTCCATTTTCTTATTATTTAAATGCTCTTTAATAATGCTCGTATAAGCAGCAATAAAATCGGAGTTGTTGAAAAAATCTCTTTTTACACTAATTTCCGGAATATTCCATTGGTCACCAAGCACCCTTAATAACTCTTCTACTGCAGATCCTGTCGCTGCTGATGAATATTGTGGAAATAAGGGAATAGCAATGATTTTTTGACAATCCTTAAGTGCACTAAGAGCGGATTCAATACTAGGATTTCCATATCGCATGCCCAACTCAATCTGTACTGATGTATCGAATTCTTCTCTTACAGCGTTGATTAAATCATGGCTATTGGTCAATAATGGCGAGCCTTTATTACTCCATATTTGTTGATATGCATGAGCAGATTGCTTATATCGAAACGGTATGATGACCCAATTAACCAAAACGTACCGTATGACTGTTGGTAAATCAATAACTCGAGGATCATTTAAAAACTGCTTCAAATAAGCATAGACGGATTTGTGATCACAGTTATCAGGGGTACCTAGATTGATTAATAGAACGCCTATTTTTAACCTCTTCATTAAAAATCCTGTTTTAAGGCATCAGCACATTGTGGGTATGCGAGTTGATACCCTCCCACTTAATTAATGTCGTCTAAACTTAACGCGTTGTTCGCAATTTTATTCATGATTGGCTTTTTAAAAAAAAGTTATGCATGCGTCTCCATTTCATTTTAAATGGATTATGTCACTTAGGCCTGGTTCCTGATTTTTGCAAAGACAGGGTCTGTTGACATTTCAACTTTCGAAGCCCTACGTCCCGCGGCTAGTCCGCGGGATCCAGGGATCTTGCTTAATGCACAAGCCTGTTGCACAGAGATAGATCGAACTAGATCCCGCGGACAAGCAGCGGGACGTCGGATCCGTGCGATTATTGACCAAAATATGAAATATCAACAGACCCTACAAGAATGGATTGGTTTACGAGCATTTGAAAACATCTAAAATTAAACTGCTTTTTATGCCGCCATACTCACCCAATCTTAATTTAATTGAACGATTATGGAAGTTTATGCGTAAAACGATTTTGTACAATAAATATTACGAGAAATGTGCTGACTTCAAGATTGAAGTCATGCGGTTTTTTGAAAAAATTTCGAAAAACAATGATAAATTAAGCACCTTGTTGACTAAAAATTCCAGATCCTTGGTGTGTAGAAAACGAAAACTGATTTGCATTGGGTATATTATACGGGAAAAGAAAACGTTCCTCAAACGATCAGCATTAAAAAATGGCTTGATTCTGACTTCTTAAATCAATACAATTTGAAAAATTACTTGAACTATCCTTTTAATTTACAAGGTGATTACTCTATGCACTTATTCAAATTGACTGAACACGAACTAACCTCAGCCCAACTCGTCCAAAAATTAACAGCCCTTCGCAAGCACGCGTTAATTGATAGTTCACATTTTGCCGTTGCCGCTGTTGCTATGATAAAGCGCCCCGATGGTCAATTTGCTTATATCGGGGGTGTTAATGTTGAGAACAGTGAGCACAATCGGCTAGGCATGCATGCGGAGCAAAATGCGATCGCGGCGGCTCAAAGTATATTGGGAGAAGATGTCAAGTTCTCAAAAATATGGGTTATGGGGGCTCCTGATGCCATTGAGCCAGGCAGCACGCATTTTTTAGCCGATAATCATGTTAAACCATGTGGACATTGCCGACAAATTTTGCTGAGCTTTTCCGCTGTTGAATCAGAAGTCTATTCTGTTACCGTTAATGGTGTAATAGGTGAGCCTGAGTTGCTTCCGGCGTTGCTTCCAACCGCATTTAGTGAGCGTGATTTGGATACAGTGGTGATTGAAGGCGATATGCCTTTGGTTCAGATCAGTCGTCTACCTTGGTTACAGGTTTCGTTAAGTGACGCTAATATTCGAACATTTTGTAGCGAAATAAAGCCACATATGATTAACCCAGCTTTTCAAACCAGCTCTATCGTGGCATGCATTATTAAGGCTTCGGATCATAGCGCAACGCAATCATGTTATTTCCCGGGCGCATTGGTGCAGGATATTGCTTTTTTAACAACGGATGCTCTTTTTTCGAGTGTAGGACAAGCCGTTACACAATTTGGTGCAGGATTTCAGCTCCAAGAAGTACATCTGTATGCTTCTATACTTAACCCAGCGCAACTATCTGGCAGTGAACTGAGTCACATAGCCCGGTTTTCAACAGCTTCAACAAGGATTAAATTTCACACAGCAAGTGAAAGTGGTCAATTTTTAACATTGGCTGAATGTGTTGATGCCTATGCAACGAGACTTTTATTAGGCGTTCAAGCATCAGAAGTGGCTCAAGCATCATTGGAAGTTTAATTTAAAGTGTGTAAACAGGCGTTTTGCATATAAACCGCACATAAGTAACGCGGGTTTCGCAATTTCTAGTGAATTCTGTGCAAAAAGCACTAAATTCGGCGTATAATTACGTTATTGTGACATACAAGGCGGCTGTTTTGCTAAAAATAACATGCGTGTCAGTGAAAATCACCTGCAGCCAAAGAAGCAAGACATGAGTAAGTGCGAGATTTTTCATAAATTAACAATAACGTACAAACCTATTTACACACTTTAAATTAAACTCCAGTTTGAGCCTCTATATTCATTTGAGACTCATTTTAGGATTGGAATATACTCTAACTTTGCTCAACGTATTCATGGTTTATATTTAAACATATATCTTCGATATAATGGTTTAGCTGGGGAATTTCTCATGACAAATTTTGATGCCATATTTCAATGGTTAAAATATAGTGTTAAAGTACAACACATTGGATCAAAAAGAAAAGATGGCAGGCCTTCTTCTAAAGAAACGAGAATAAAAGGTTTCCTCACTAAACTGGAGATCTTTGTCAACGAAAAAATAAGATTAATACAAGCGCCACCTTCTGGCCAACCTATTGCAGATCAGAAATTGAAGGAGGTAGACAACCAAATCAAAGAAACATTGGCTTCTCTTCAAGCGGAAAACTTTCTTAAATATGATCAGAGGCTAGTACTTAAACAACTGGTTCAAGACACATCTCCTGAAGCGTTGAAGGACGTACTTATTTCACAATCTGATGGTAGCCGTTCGGGTTATCTAGGGTATATTACAGGCCCGCATGGTCTTGCATCTAAATCAGGTCATTCGTTCTCAGCGTATTCTTCAGCCAAGAAAAACATTCAACCGTTAACGCTTGGTGATCCTAAAGAAACGCTTATCGAAAACCAAAGGCTTCCTATACCACCCGCCATAAAAGAAGCGGCTGAGCGGATAGGAATGAAAGTTGAGAACAATTTCGGTTGCAATTCAGATCTGGCTTTATGCATATTAATTAATGAATTAGCACAAAAAGGCTATGAGACAACAAATCAAGTCAATGTGGAGAACATCGTCAAGGAGCTTGGGCTTTATGACGATTCAATAACGATACTCAATCATTACCGGTCGCTGTTTATTCCAGCATCGGGCATGCAGCACTTACCCTATTTTTTAATTGATCGCCACACATGGTATCCCGCCATGGCAGAACAAGAAGGCTATGTGGTTAGTAAAGCTCGATATGGATGTTCTGATAGTAAAAATGATGATCGTATCAAAATGACTGAACTGAAAGAAACGTTGGTTGATTTTGCATTTTTAGTTGCAGCACTGGATTTAAAGAAACCCGTTTATGGATCCTGCCAGGGTGCACACGTTGGCTGGCTGCTTGCGGGTGGTGAAATTGTAAAATGGAATAAATATAAATTTAACACAGGAAGAGATACGATTGAATCTGTTCAAGATTTAGGCGAGAAGCATGCATTAGATGTTAATGTCGAAAAAGCGGCATTGGATGAAAATAGCTACGCATCAGATGAGTACATTCTCTTGCCTATTCATCATCATGACAGAATTCGTGTATTGACCGATTTCCACCATGCAACAGTTATGTATCATAATAATTTATCCTACCTAAAAAAAGGTGTCGAAAAAATTACTCGTCATCCACTTCATGACACAATGCAGCATGTTGAAATTAATATCGTTAAAAAAGACGTAATCGACTCACATTCTGTCAGAAGGGAAATAACGGAACAAATTATTTTGGATATCGCCAAAAAAGCTGTAGAATATTTCACGTATAAAACGCTGATCGCCACGCAAAGCCACGTTTTTAAACATTTGGATAATCCCAACTCATGTGCATTTGTATTAGATGCACTTGGTTTCAGTAAGATGGGACCTCAATATGCGAATGGGCAACAGCCCATTAAACGAAGCAAATTAAGATTTTTTTCAAGAGACGAATCAGTAAGAAGATCGATAGATGATTCATCCCCCGAATACCCCCGGGTCTAACAAATATTCGGGGTTCGCCATCCTCTGCATCTAACCTATTTTTTAAA
>CANISA010000159.1 GCA_947470005.1 Legionellaceae bacterium
ATCAACACGACCTTTGCCCTTCCTGCGGGGCTAAGCCCGTCACGTGATGCACTGCTCCTCGAAGACAAACAATCACCCTATGCGAATGTGATTGTAGTTCGGCGCGACAGCGAAAAAAACAAGCAACTTGAGTTATTTGTTCTTGCGTTTCACTCCAATGAGGTGAAGGCAACCGCAGCGCGCCTTTTCGGCGATGCAGCAATCGCCGCGTGGTAATCACGCATCAAAATCAAAACAAGTTATGCTATACTTTTGGTTAGAAGCGTTTGTTCAAAAAAGGTATCGTCATGTTTGATCAAGTCAACACTCTTTTCAACTGGGCAGTCTATGACCTTGAGTCGCAAGCATACAACAAACTCAATGATAACTCTGTTCACGTACGAAATAAGTACATTTCATACTATCAAGAGAGTATAGGCACATCGACCATCGATACTCAAAAAAGAGCGACTGAATACCTTGATGCACGCACAGCAAGTCTTCCCTCGGGTGCCTATCCTGAGACACCGGACATAGCCAATATGAAAACGTCGTTATCTGTCTTGGATGACGCCATTAAGCAAATTGGATACAAATTTCATCCTGCTGATCTACGAACGTATTTGAAGGCGGAACAAACAAAAGCAATCGAACAAATCAAAGCGCAACAAGCCTCTGATAAAAAACAAGCTGAAACCAATTTATCCGTAGTAGGCGTCACCCCTGAAACACGTGCTAAAGCACTGAATGACCTGGCCGCCGCACAAACAAAAAGCCTTGAAACATTTGAAAAGGGCATGACAGAAGACATTACCGCGCTCGACCGCGCTTCTGCGAAAGAGCTCTCGCGCATAGCGATCCTAGGCACCTTACGCTCAGGGTCCAAAAGCACGAGTCGTCTGATTGAAGAAATTCATCTGAGAGGCGGCGATGATGAACGCGTCAGTGTCAGCATGGGTACGGACGGTGCCGCGTTATCAAACGTATTAATCGATGATCTCATTCAATTAAGCAATGAGCACGAACGCGGACCGAAAACAATCTCACAACGCCTCGGATTTTCGACACCCGCTTCACGCATCGAAACAGCGCTCGGCACCCCGATCAAGGCCGAAAAAACAGCTGACGGTGGCTACACCTTTAGCATCGAGATGCCCGGTAAATCATGGCTACCTGGTTATCATCATAGCCCCAATGATAATCCATCCCTTGAGTTCAAAGTACTCGCCGAATTACTCCGTGCCACAGGCTCAGAAAAAGCCGTTGTTAACGTTAACTGTGCGAATGATAAAATGGCGATGAACCTTGCACGCAAAGCATTTGCAGAGTGTCGCAAAGCTGGATTTGAAGAAAAAAACATCACCGTCAAAATTAATGGACGCGTTTTTAAGGCGGGTGATGTTAACGATAAAGAAGCAGGTTTATTCAAAGGACACGAACAACGAAAAGCATCAACTGAAACCAGAGCCGCGATCGCCAACAAAACGCGGGATCAAACACAAGACCAAGCAGGATTTAAAAAAGAAATGGATTCCGTTCGTGCTGAGGGTCAAGCGGCGGCGGCCGCAGCCGCAGCCGCCGCCGTGGTGCCTCCTACTGGAGCGCCCGGCCTGAGCAGCTAATGGCTAATCAATTTTTCTTGATAGCCACTAGGCTTTTGCTGTTTGGGTCTCGTGCGTAGGCCTCCAAAATATCTTGAACCAGTTGCCCCAATACGCCCGTTTTGTTGTCTTCATCGACCACGCCCCCGTCACCTTTGTAGGCATTCAATCGCTCGTTTAATTCTTTAGATACCGAACCATTCGGAAACAACAATGAAAGAAAACGTCTGGCCTCCGCGGGGCCAAGATGTCGGTACAACTGATTACGCACGGACGTGTCTTCAGCCGTGGTACTAAACGCCCACAACTCAATGGGCCCTAAGGTCAATGTTAATAATTGAACACTCACCCCACTTTTTGTAGAATATTGAGCGATGAACGTCCCCCCGCCCTGTCTCGGACCATGTACACGCGTTCGTAATGCCACTTTCGCTGTTTCAGATAAGCCAAAAATCTTCGTTGTTTTGTCAATCGCTTGCTGAGGACCTGCATCCATGATGTAAATAGCGGTTGCAAACTCAATCATAACCGAATCAAAGTCATCGACGGACTGAGACAACAGTGAAATTTGAACATTCCATTTTCGCCCTTCACGCATATCGATGATGACTTGATCACGCACGGCCGTGGAGCGTGACGTTCGATGAAATTCATCATACACAATCCGCTTTGGATCCTCACGGATCTCACGAATACGCTCAACATGGTGTGATTGATACTGCTCAGGAATATTATTGATGCTTTCCTCAGTTAAATAGTAATGGCGAGCGAGTACGTAGCGCGCCAGCATGTACATCACCGACGTTTTTCGATCTGCCGCATCACCCCCACTTTTTGCTACTTCATCCAAATCAAGAGAAACCACTCGGGCCTCTCCTAAGTCAAATGCCGTCACGCGGGATAAAACAGGGTATTCACGCACGGCACTCGAAATCATACGTGAAAACGCATTAATCAATGACTCTCCCGTCGGTGCCGTAACTTTCTCATAGAGATCTTCAATGGACGACGTACGGCAAATCGACGCGGCATCCGCAAGTAACGGCATGGCATAACGTTGCGCCAACATCGATTCATGGACAAACCCCGCGGAGAAAAGGGCATCGGTCACTTCCCACCACGTGGATTTTGAATCACGGACAAAACCAATTTCTTCCAAAATACTATCAATAAATTCTTCCAACCCTGGGGAGTAAGGCGTGGGATTAAATTCATCGGCGAGGCTCTTGTATAACTCATCAACAACCATCCCTGTCAGATCGGGCATACCATCATACGGCTTCAATGCGCCTAATGGGGTGGTGAGTAAGGTTAGAAAATTAACTAAAAATGAACGCTCAGACGCCGTGGGATAGCGGCAACCCAATTGTGTATCAAAGGGATTGATCGAATATTCAGGCGTCATGCGCAATCGATGGTAAGCCACCAAATGCCGCCTCTCCGCCGGCAGTGCTTCTCTCAGCAGTGAAATGAGTCCGCTGCTGGAAGGTCCAATATCAATAATAGCAATTCTGGGTAGACGCGTTAATCCAGCAGACATGCAAAGAGCTAAATTTTGCGCGTTAGACAAAACAGATTTTCCCGAACCAGGTCGCGCATAAACCAAATCAATCCAGGTCGTTTGTTGACTAGAGCCTGGTTGGAACGGCCAGGGTTTGCCATCCGGTGAACGAAACAGTAATGCGCCGGTGACCCACGGCGAGGCCGGACGGGTAATTGGTAACATGGTGATAACGTCCGAGAGTGGGGCTATCGCTGCCACCGCAGGACTCTCTGTGGTGGTTGCCAGCATACCCGCCACAAAACCTGCAAATGGGTCACCACAAATCTCTGAAACATCGGTCGAACCCCACCCCTGAATAGCCTTAACTAATTCTGAGTTGCGACGACGCAAGAGGGGAAGATCTCCTTCTGGGGCCCACGTGGTTGCGACCACACGCAAACGAACAAGAGCCTCATCTGTGTTAATTTGAACGTATTTTAACAAATTAACCGAGTCACTGATCAGCCTATTTTGCGCAGAAGAGAAACTCAAAATGGAAGCTAACAATCCTTTCAGCTTAATGGTTCCCCAGCCCTCACTTTCGACTAAAAAGGAGATTCTCCAGGGGATCTGACTCGGTAAAATTCGGGAAAACAGGCTCATAAAAGGTCGAATGTCTTTTGGAAATAAATCAATATAGACACTGGAATAGAGTCTGTTGCCCACAAGCACGGTACGCCTGTCCAACACCTCTGCGTCACGAGGAATGACCTGTTTCGCTAGCGATGGCCACAATAAATCAGACGCATCACCCTCAAAACTATTCACTTCACGAACAGAAATAGGATCCCCAGGCAATGTGGCCCGCCAATCTTCCGCTGTAAAATCAGGATCAGCTGACATCCTTATCGTATGAACTGCCTCATGCACGTCAAGCATTATTGCAAAGACATTCAACGCATCTAGATCATTTTGAATCGATCGGACATAGGCGGAGTGTGTGTCTCGAAGCTCAGGCACAGCCGCATAAATAGCTTGAGACAATCTAAAAGGAGGCGCTTTTTTATCCTTGAGCATTTTCATTTTGGCTTTGTTAGCCAGTTTTGACTGCTCAGGCGACAAATTAAACGGCCTCGTAATTAAAACAAGGTATAGCCGTTCCTCTGAACAATATTGCCCCATATAGTTAACGCGTTCGTTAAATAAATCATCAAGATTTAAGTCAAGTCGCTTCGCTGTTGCTTCAGCCGGGGCATAAATATCACGAATGACTTTTTTGATGTTTTCTTTGTCTTGCTCAAAGAACACTTGCAGCGCATGGCCAGGACGGCTCATCGCGGGCTGAAACGCGTTGGTCAAACCTTCGACAAGTCGATGAAACTCTTCCTGCCCCAAAAGAGCAGTAATCCCTTCCACGCGTAAAATAGAAAGCAACGAGCCATCATGATTCACCAAGACCGTCGGACTATCGGCCGTTTCCAACTCAC
>CANISA010000160.1 GCA_947470005.1 Legionellaceae bacterium
AAGGCTCGGTCGAGAGGGCACTCAACACAATAATTTTAATCTCAGGATTTGTTTTCTTTAGACGTCTAGTCACTTCCCAGCCATCCGTGCCAGGCATTTTCATGTCCAACAGCATGACGTCTGGATGATGCACCTTGACCAAAGTCAAGGCAAGATCTCCACTGTCGGCTTCTGCAACAACCTCCATATCAGGGAGATCATCTAATAACCGTCGGATACCCATTCGAACCAATGCATGGTCATCAACAATGAGTATTTTGATCAAATGGCACTCCTTGGTAGCACGGGTCATGCACACAAAAGGTGCATGGATGGTAACAAGTCTCACGCCTGATTACAATCAGATTTCTGTCGATTCGGAGGGTGCCTTAATCCCCGCTTAGCGTTTGATCTCATCCCAATCAAATTTATCCTCAAGCTCCCCATCAAAATCATCCAGCTCTTCTTTTAGTCGCTTGCGATCAAGGCGATCTTCAAGCATCTGGCGTACCCGTTTCTTATGAGGGCTTGCTTGTGCGTCTTCATGATAATCAAAATCAGAAAAATTCTGATCATCCGAATAACCCTGTTCTTTTCGTAGCGTCATCATCAACTCCCTAATGATTAAACACAATCATTTAGAGTATAGTTCAACAAATATATAATTTACCAATCTATTTGGTCTATATTTAATCTACAAGGGTTTATTCCTCACGATTTTTTTAGTAAACTGTATTATCCTTTCATTATATAAGGCCGTCCCATTGAAGGTTAGCGCATTCTTCCGCTCGTGTTTGCTTTTTCTAATCACATGCCTATCTCCTATTCAGATGGCCTGTTCTCAAACAAGCCCTAACGTTTGGGAAGTTTTGCGTAAACAATTTACGCTCAGTCATGAACTCAATCGACCTGAAGTACAAAACCAGTTGCGCTGGCTCATCGCTCATCCCAGTTATTTAAACCAACTTGCTCGATCGGAACCTTATATTTACCATATCATCACCACCATCAAACAACGAAAATTGCCAGGGGAAATTGCTCTAATTCCCATGATTGAAAGTTCGTTTGATCCTTTTGCTTATTCAGGCGCAGGAGCGGCAGGCCTCTGGCAGCTCATGCCAGGCACCGGCACTGATCTTGGATTGAAGCGAGACTGGTGGTTTGATGCACGGCGCAGCATTGGCCCTTCGACGGATGCCGCCCTCAATTATTTGGCTTATCTGAATAAATTTTTTGATGGCAATTGGATCTTGGCGTTCGCCGCGTACGATTCAGGCGAAGGTACCATGGCACGCATCATCAAAAACAGCGGCCAATCAGGACATAATATTCAATTTTGGTCACTCAGCGTGCCTCAAGAAACGAAAGCGTACATTCCTCGTCTATTAGCACTCGCTGAAGTGATCCAAAACCCACAACGATACCATGTTGAATTACCCGATATTCCTCACGTGCCTTACTTTGAAGAAGTGAACATTGGCAGTCAAATTGATTTGAACCATGCCGCCAAATTAGCGGGCATTTCCTACCAAGATTTAATCAAACTCAACCCAGGCTATAATCACTGGGCCACGGCGCCTTATCGCCCTTACAAATTACTCATTCCTGCTGATCGCGTGGAAGATTTCAGTCGAAATTTGGCCAATGTGCCCGAAGAGGATCGCATCAGTTGGAAACGCCATCAAGTGAGTGCAGGCGATAATTTAAGCTTGATTGCTCGAAAATATCACACCAGCATTAATTTAATCAAAGAGCTTAATCAATTTAAATCCAATGCCGTGACCAAAGGCCAGTACGTGCTGATTCCAAGCAATAAACCTGCACCTTCAACCCAGATCGCATCCAAAATCAACGTCACGCCACACAAGCAAACCCGCGCTAAAATCACGCCGCTTGCCGCCCCTTTAAAACAATACAAAGTCGTCCACATCGTTCAGAAGCACGACTCCTTTGCTCTCTTGGAAAAGAAATACAACGTATCAATGCAACAGATTAAGGCCTGGAACAAAATGCCAGCCAAGGCACCACTACGCCAAGGGCGCGCACTCACCATCTGGAAAACAAACCAGCTCACCACGTACCGCGTGAAATCAGGCGATAATTTAAGCCGCATCGCGCATGAACACAACATAGGACTAAGCCGACTGATCCAATTAAACCCAGGACTGAGCGTTTATGCGTTAAAACCAGGGCTAACACTGAGGTTAGCGTAACAACATCTTGATATGCATTAATTGATCGACTCCGTTAATATTGATTGATTAACCAGTCGCTGTAAAAATACATTCATGATTTTTTCATACAGTGTGTGTTGGAGGTGTTTATCTTCGATGCCAAAATTAATGCTGGGGTTGTCATTCACTTCAATCACATAATGTTTGTTACCCACACTTTTAATGTCAACACCATACAATCCAGAACCAATGAGCTTCGTCGACTGAAGTGCTCATTGGATCACCGCTTCAGGAACCTCATCAATTGAAACGGTATCGTGAATTAAAATATCATCTTGAATGGCACAGTTCCAGTTAACAATTTGCCAATGATTTTTTGCCATATAATAACGGCAGGCATACAACGGCGTATCATCAATGATCCCAATTCGCCAATCAAACTCTGTACATATAAAATGCTGAACAAGCAACAGATCAGACGCCTTAAACAATTGTTTTAAGGCTATTTTTAACGATTTCAAATCGTCTATTTTTACAACGCCCTGTGAACAAGAACCATCTGGTTTTTTTAAAACACAAGGAAATTCAATGGCCGGCAATGTAGTATCGTATTTATTAATAAACTGAGTATACGGTGTTGAAATTTTATTTTTGTCAAAAAGATCGGCTAAAAATATTTTATTAGTGCACCGAATAATCGATTGAGGATGGGCGTAACCGGCAACGCACGCTCTTCTCATTAGGCCGCCATGGGCCATTCAATACCTGCGACCGCATCCCTATGTGGGTATAATTTTTCAGCTTGCTGTTGTATGCGATATTGACTGAACTCATCAAGATCACCGTTAAGATTAGCGCTTCGCAGATGAAGCATGGCTTGTGCGCCACCTATTGACCATCGCATCCCCGCACGCTCCATACGATCTTTAACGAAATGACGACATGCCCCCTCTATGACCCCTGTTGCAATGGGGTAACCAGCAGCTAGATACTCGTTATACTTCATACGATGCTGATTATTGCTGAAGTACCGACAAACAGTTGCCACTACTTTTTGAAGTGATTTATTCAAGTGCTGCTTACTTGACGTCTCCTGTAGCTCACTGATAATCCCTTCGACTTTACCCTCCAATACGAGCATTACACGATTCTTCATAAAAATAAGTTGTTGCTTTTTGTCGCCAGGATGAACCGCGCAAGCAGCATCCCATAAATAGGAGTTAACATGCATCAGGTCAAGAATCTCTACCCATTGACCCTCTGGATATGTCTCCTTCAATAGTTTAACTTGGTTCCAAAGTGATTCTTGACCGTCCATCATCGCAAGATAAACTTTCTTCTCTGTGGGCGTGACATCTGACACTAGAGCAGGTGCTGTGCTTTGATTTTGGCTTAGCCGCCCACGCTCATTGACTTGTTTAGACAACCATTCAAATGTCGACTCAGTTGCCTTAAACTCAGTCCCGTCGACCTCTCTCGTCAAATGAGCCACAACGCGCTTGTTTTTAGGTGATGGACGTTTTGCTTTCTTTTTGTCCGTCGCCTGATTCGGCTCACAAAACAGGGCCTCAACTATGTCCTCCGGCGTGCGGGGGTAAGGTTCAATGGTATACACTGCACCAACAACAGCCATACGTTTTCGATCCGGCTTCGGTCCAGATGTTAATTTTTGATCTGCAATACGAGCTACGTCTTTCGCATGACGTATAGGAACGCCCTTGCCATCGGCGGTGACCACTAATAATTCAGCCTCTGTCGTTGCCGCCGGCGCAGTTTGTGCTTCACGAAAAGCAGGCATCATTTCACCTGCATGTTGATTGATTCTCTCCATACTATCAACCGTGACATCGAGGTTTAGCAACTTGTTCAATAGGGTTTTAGCGGTGGTATATGAGACTTCCGTCGTTAGGTGCTGGGTTAGCTCTTGCAAGGGATAGGAATATTCTTCTTCAGGCAGTTGCAGGCGTGTATCCAAAGGAATACATACTGCGGGTTGTCCCTTTCGAGTGCCATACACTGCTCGTTTAAGTGTAAATTTGCCAAATAATGAATGATAAGCGCGCTCGCGATCAGGCAACCTTTTTACAGCTTCTCCTGTTGGCAACGTTAAATGATCGCCGACAGAACCCTCTCCTTGTATTTTAAAAAATACACTGAATAATTGATGCCCAAGTTTAAGCATGCGCTCAAACACGCCTTTTTCAACCTCATGTGCGGGGCTTCCTGAGTGAGCCTTGTCGTGAACATAATTTGTGGCCTCTGATAATAAATACTGCAACTCATTGTTGATACTGAAGCCTTTCGTTAAACTGTTCATGCAAAATCATCCTTAATATGCGGTAAATCAATGCCTACCATTGATTGCTGTAACTTTTTAGATGATTTTGCGC
>CANISA010000161.1 GCA_947470005.1 Legionellaceae bacterium
CGATGCTCACACCAAACAGATGTCGAACTCGATCCTCCATCGCTTTGTTTCCTTATCGCTACTGAAATGCATCTTTAATCCACGTGATCGCTGGCGGTACCCCGTCAAGACTCACCACATCAAAACGAGCCACACATTGATCATGCAGCTTGAATTTTTGCAAATACAACGAGGCCGTTCTAATCAATTTTTGCTGTTTATGATACGTCACACTGGCCGCCCCGCCACCAAAAGCCATGGAGGAACGCGCGCGCACTTCAACAAACACCAGCACATCCAACTCTTGCATAATCAAATCAATTTCGCCACACCGTGCGCGATAATTACTGGTGACCCAGGTTAATCCCTGCGCCAAGAGATAAACACGTGCACAATCCTCCGCTTTAAACCCTGCCGTTTGTGACATGTTCTTTCCTTAGAATACATCAAGCAAGCTCCAGCCGTTGGCTCAGTTGCTCTATCATTTTCCGTAAATTATGTGCGTCATCGTAATGAATCATAAGCATGCCTTTGCCTGATTTATTCGACTTCAGACTCACTTTGGTTTTCAACTGCTGCGCCAACCCATGCAATTCATCTTTAAATAACATCAAGGCATCCACACGCACCGGTGCTATAACTGCCTTCGTATTCAGGCGAGATACCAAGGCTTCTGTTTCACGCACAGACAACCGCTTGGCCGCAACCCATTCCGCCGTCTCACGTTGCTGGGTGTCGTCCAACATGAGCAGACACCGCGCATGCCCCATATCCAAATCGCCTCGCTCAAGCATCATCTGCACATCAGCATTCAAATGGAGCAACCGCAAAAAATTACTCACAGCAGTGCGTGACTTCGACAATAACTGTGCAATTTCCTGGTGGGTCAATGAAAACTCTTGCGTTAAACGCTGCATCGCACGCGCTTGATCCATCGCATTCAATGCCTCACGTTGCAAGTTTTCAACCAACGCTATCGCCATGGCCGTTTCATCATCCACCTGGCGAACAAGAACCGGCACCTCCGTCATCCCTGCCAATTGACACGCACGCCACCGTCGCTCACCGGCAACGATTTCATAGCGTCCTGGCGCGCACTCACGCACCACCAGCGGCTGCAATAGTCCTTGTTTTTTGATGGACTGCGCGAGCTCGGCCAAGGCTCCCTCATCGATCACACCACGGGGTTGATATTTGCCCGGCTGTAACAAAGACAAGGCCACCGTCAAAGACAGCACCTCCGTGCCATCAACCGTCGATTGAGACGCGGCGGCTCCCTCTGGAGAATGAAGCAAGGCCGACAAATTACGCCCAAGGCCTCCTCGTTTTACACCCATGACGCCCCCTTAACTCAACACCGCTTGCTTGCCCAAAAACTCCGCGGCCAACACCATATAGGCAGCAGAACCGGTTGACGTGCGGTCATATTGAAGGATAGGCAGACCATGACTCGGTGCCTCAGCCAAACGAACGTTTCGAGGAATGACCGTTCGATAGACTTTATTCCCAAAATGCTCCAACAGCTGTTTTGAAACATCGGAACACAGGCGATTACGCGCGTCATACAACGTTCGTAAGATCCCCTCGATCTGTAGACGCGGATTCACTGACGCCTTAACTTGCTCCACGGTCAAGAGCAGTGCGGCCAAACCCTCCAACGCATAATACTCACATTGCATCGGAATCAACACCGAATCCGCGGCAACCAGTGCATTCAACGTCAAGGTATTCAGTGCCGGCGGACAATCAATCAATAAATAGTCATACCGACTATGGAGCGGCTGCAATGCTTTAAACAACACGGTTTCGCGATGCGGCTGATCCATCAGATTAACCTCAGCAACGGTGAGGTCGCCATTGGCCGGGATGAGATCAAAACCAGACGGCGTGGATAAGCACGCTTGTTCAGCCAAGCAATCGCGAAGCAACACATCATTGCATGAATGCACCAGTGCGTTTTTATCAACACCAGAACCCATCGTGGCATTGCCCTGCGGGTCTAAATCAACCAACAAAATAGACCGATGGCTTACAGCAAGTGCCGCCGCTAAATTAACCGCCGTGGTGGTCTTTCCAACACCGCCTTTTTGATTAGCAATGGCTATGACTTTCGCCATGATTCTCTCCAAGATGCGTAGGAACGCGTTCAATAATCACACAACAGCGTTCACCTTCAACGCCAGGAACTGTATACCCGTGCACCTGCGCTCGACCATCAAACACGGCAAGCTCTTCATCTGGATGACGCCCTTTCATGGCTAACCAAATGCCATGGTCTGCCACGAGATGCTGCGTCCAGGTTATCATTTGATTCAACTCGCTGAATGCTCGGCTGACTACTGTATCAAAACCATGGCTTGGGTGGTAGTTTTCCACACGTGCTTGCACCACTTCGACGTTATGAAGTGATAAAGCGCGTTTAACTTCATGCAAAAAGCGGGTTTTTTTACCATTACTGTCCAGCAAAACAACCGATAGGTCGGGTCGAGCCAATGCCAATGGGATCCCAGGCAATCCTGCACCTGTGCCCACATCCAGAAGGGTCGACCCCCGTAGCCAAGGCAAGACGGCGAGGCTATCGAGCACATGTCGGCCTACTCGGTCTTCCTCGCTTCGCACGGCCGTTAAGTTATACGCGCGATTCCAGGTGTTTAACAACGACAAATAATGCAAAAATGGCGCTACAGCGAGATCGAGTCCCAGGTGAGCCAAGCCCTCGATGAGCCGTTGTTCAACCCCACGAGCGACCGTCATGCGAGTGACCGCTGTTTTTTCAAATGCACGAGCAGCAAGGACAACGCAACCGGCGTCACCCCAGAAATACGCCCTGCCTGACCAATGGATGCAGGCCGCACCGTCGTCAATTTTTGCATCACCTCCGTGGATAGCCCCGGCACGCGGTGATAATCAAGCCCGTCAGGTAAGGGCGTGTTTTCATGTTTCTGTAATCGTGCAATGTCTTGTTTCTGGCGCTCAATATAACCCGCATATTTGCTTTGAATCTCAACCTGATCGGCAATAGCCGGTGCCAATGGTGGTAAATCCAACGCCGCCACCGCCTGCAAGTGCGGGTACGTCATTTCAGGACGCTTGAGTAATTCCGATGCACGGCAATCGTTCTGCAACGGGGCGTCCAATACTGAGGCAAGGGCTTCATTATGCCCCACGCGCACCCAGGTCTCATGAAGGGACTGATTGGCCTTGTCGATGGCCTCTCGCTTGCCACAAAACGCGCGCCACCGCGCATCAGAGACCAAACCTAACGCGCGCCCCTTTTCGGTTAAACGCAAATCCGCATTGTCCTCACGCAGCAACAACCGATACTCCGCGCGTGATGTAAACATCCGATATGGCTCTTGTGTACCGCAGGTTATCAAATCATCGATCAAAACCCCCATGTAGGCCTCGTCGCGACGTGGGCTCCACAGCGGTTGCTCACGAACCTGGAGGGCCGCGTTCATGCCGGCAATCAACCCTTGCGCCGCGGCTTCTTCATACCCCGTTGTGCCATTAATTTGACCTGCAAAAAAGAGATTATCAAACGCTTTGGTTTGCAAAAAAGAGGTGAGCCCGCGTGGGTCAAAATAATCGTATTCAATCGCATAGCCCGGGCGCGTGATCTGTGCATTTTCAAATCCTTTGATGGTGCGCACAAACGCCGCTTGCACATCAAAAGGCAGACTTGTTGAGATTCCATTCGGATAAATTTCATCGGTCGTCAATCCCTCTGGCTCAACAAAAATCTGATGGGATAATTTATCAGCAAAACGCACCACTTTGTCTTCAATGGAGGGGCAATACCGAGGACCCACCCCTTCAATAACCCCGGCATACATCGGAGACTGGTGCAAATTATCACGGATAATGGCATGTGTTTGCTCTGTCGTGTTCGTGATGTAACAAGGTCGCTGCTCAGGATGATCCAACACAGACCCTAGATATGAAAACACCGGCAAAGGCAGATCACCCTCTTGGCGTGTCATTTGGCTGTAATCAAGCGAACAACCCGCAATGCGTGGGGGGGTGCCTGTTTTCAATCGGCCGACCGGAAGTGCTAACTCTCGCAAACGGGCCGCTAGCGCAATAGACGGTGGGTCACCCGCACGACCCCCTGCGTATTGGCTCATCCCCACGTGTATTTTTCCACCTAAAAACGTACCTGCCGTTAGCACGATCGCTCGCGCTGAAAACCGTAAACCCATCTGCGTAACCACGGCCACAACACGGCCACCCTCAATCAAAACATCCTCGACAGGCTGTTGAAATAACGTAAGATTCACCTGACGTTGCAGGGCGCGGCGTATGGCTTGACGGTAAAGAACCCGATCAGCCTGGGCACGTGTCGCACGCACGGCGGGCCCTTTGGATGCGTTAAGGATACGAAATTGAATCCCTGCTTCATCAGCCGCCCGCGCCATGATGCCATCGAGCGCATCAATCTCTTTCACCAGGTGGCCTTTTCCGATTCCCCCGATCGCAGGGTTACACGACATCTGACCCAGCAGATCCAAGTTATGGGTGAGCAATAACGTCCGAGCACCCAAACGCGCCGCAG
>CANISA010000162.1 GCA_947470005.1 Legionellaceae bacterium
CGCGATCACTGATTGTGCATTTTTTAAAAAGGGCGCCCACCGCGCGCCCCTACGATGCGATTATACGTTAAACAAAAAGTGCATTACGTCGCCATCACGTACCACGTATTCTTTGCCTTCAAGGCGTAATTTTCCGGCCTCTTTGGCCCCTTTCTCGCCCTTATAAGCAACAAAATCTTCGTAAGCAGTCACTTCCGCGCGGATAAATCCTTTTTGAAAATCAGTGTGAATAACACCTGCAGCTTGAGGGGCTGTGGCACCACAAGGCACAGTCCACGCACGCACTTCTTTAATGCCTGCCGTAAAATACGTTTGCAGGCCCAGCAAAGCATGTCCTGCCCGAATCACGCGGTGAAGACCGGGCTCAGTCAGGCCCAAATCAACCATAAACGCTTGGCGGTCAACTTCGTCTAACTCCGCTAGTTCAGATTCCGTTGCCGCAGACAAGGGCACCACTTGCGCGCCCTCAAGCGCTGCAAGCGTCCGCACGGCGTCTAATAATGGATTGTTTTCATACCCATCATCATCCACATTCGCTATGTAGAGCACAGGCTTCGCCGTCAATAAAAAAAGACGCTGGGTTGCCAGCCGCTCATCTGGCGTGAGTGTGAGCGTACGCACAGGGTAACCTACATCCAAATGCGCTTTGACTTTTTCCAACGCCTGTTTCTCAAGTAATGCCTCTTTATTACCGCCTCTGCTATTTTTAAGTGTCTTTACCAGTGCTTTTTCAACCGTGTCCATGTCGGCTAATGCTAATTCTGTATTAATCACCTCAATGTCACTGAGCGGGTTCACGCGGCCTTGAACATGGATCACATCCGCATGCTCAAAACAGCGCACCACGTGCGCAATGGCATCGGTTTCACGAATATTAGCAAGAAATTTGTTTCCTAGTCCCTCTCCTTGAGAAGCACCCTTGACCAGGCCCGCAATATCAACAAATTCCATGACTGTCGGCACCACACGTTGTGGGTGAACAATCTCGCTGAGGGCGTCCAGCCGTGGATCAGGTACAGTCACCACGCCCACATTAGGTTCAATGGTACAAAACGGATAATTCGAGGCTTCTATCCCCGCTTGGGTTAACGCATTAAATAGCGTGGACTTCCCAACATTAGGTAAGCCTACAATGCCACATTTAAATCCCATCGTCTGTGTCCCTCGTTAGCGGTTTAAGCGAGTCATGGCTTCGGCAATATGCCCAGCCAATACCGTTGGCATAACCTCCATTGCGTGATCAATGGCATCCAGAATAGCTTCTTTATCGACCACTGAAGGTTTACCCAACACATAATTTAAAACCAAGGCTTTGTCGCCAGGATGACCAATTCCAACGCGCAATCGGTGAAAATCAGCACTTCCCAGTTGAGCGATAAGATCCCTCAACCCATTGTGGCCGCCATGCCCCCCTCCTGTTTTTAATTTAATTCGCCCAGGAGGAAGATCCAGATCATCATGCGCCACTAAAATTTCATGCGGCAGTATGCGGTAAAATTGACTCAAGGCGCGCACGGACAAGCCACTAAGATTCATGAAGGTGAGCGGCAACAACGCATTGCACACAACGCCATCACGTGTCCATGACGTTACCTCACCTTGGAATTTTTTATCCACGTAAAAGACCGCGTTTTGGCGTATCGCAAGCGCGCTCACCAACCAGCCCCCAGCATTATGCCGGGTCTGGTGATAAGCTTCACCTGGATTACGTAAACCAACCAATAGTTTAATAGCCATACGTCACGCCATAAGCCGTAACGTATTATTCAGCAGATTTCGCTGAAGCATCATCTGCAGAGGCCTTTGTGGCGTCAGCATCTTCAATCTCTGCCTCACTCGCTTCTGGAGCCGCTTCTTCGCTGATTTCAGCCTTGCTCAAGTGAATGCTCACCACAGGGTGGTCATGATCGCCTGAACGTGGGTCGATGGCCAACTGAACACCTTTGGGCATCACGAGATCCGACATGTGCAACACGTCGTTTAAAGCCATGTTAGCGAGGTCAAGCGCAATGAACTCAGGTAAGTGGCGTGCTTCACAACGCACTTCAACTTGTGTCATCGTGTGGTTAACTACGCCGCCATCTTTGATGCCAGGTGCGCCTTGCTCATTGATGAAATGCAACGGAACCATTTTCACCAACACATCACTCGCGGCGACCCGTTGTAAATCCATGTGCAAAATAATAGGGCGAAATGGATGTCTTTGTAGCGCCTTGAGGATAACTCGCTCAGCCTTGGCTTTGCCATCGATCATCAAATCAAACACACTTGAATAAATACTTTCTGTCTCCAATGCTTTGATCACTGCATTGTGTGACAGGTGAAGCGATTTAGGTTCATGGTCACCGCCGTATAACACAGCCGGAACTTTATTTTCAAGACGACGCAGGCGGCGGCTCGCACCTTTCCCTTTGTCAGTTCTTGTTTGTGCTTCTAATCGAATTGTTGACATGGGCTGTCTCCACTATAAAATAACAAAAAAACACTAAATCTTGCGACCAGATTTAGTCACGGTAATCCCCACCAATGAAGGCTAGGGGGTGGCGAAGTATACAATAATTTAAATTCAACTTGAAGTCATCGCTGAACTTTAATAGAATGTGGCACTTTGTTGAACCAGAGAAAGCCTGTCAGGCAAGTTTGGAGAAATGCAATGATGTATGCGGTAATTAAAACAGGCGGTAAACAATACCGTGTAGCAATAGGCGATGTGCTTAAAATTGAGCAACTCCCTGTCGAAATCGGCAGTAGCATCCTCTTTTCTGAGGTGTTAATGGTCGTTGACGGTGAAGACATGGCCTGTGGAACCCCGTTGATAGCCAACGCGGTAGTCCATGCAGACGTGATGGATCAAGGTCGTCACAAGAAAATAAAAATCATTAAATTTCGACGTCGTAAGCATCACATGAAGCAAATGGGACATCGACAAAACTACACGCAGGTCAAAATTACAGCGATCAGCAAGTAAGAGGGCATAAGCAATGGCTACTAAAAAGGCAGGTGGTAGTACCCGTAACGGTCGCGATTCGAAGCCAAAGTACCTTGGCGTGAAGCGATCAGGCGGTCAATTGGTTGGTGCCGGCGAAATTTTAGTTCGTCAACGAGGCACACGTTTTCACGCAGGTGAAGGCGTTGGTTTAGGGCGTGATCACACGTTGTTTGCCCGTGTTACTGGTTTTGTGCAATTCATCAAGAAAGGCGCAAAAAACCGTAAATACGTGATGATTGATCCATTGGTGTTGGACGTTCAAGAAGCTTAAGCCATCCGTTTACGCTTATTTAATTTGTAGAGGCGTTCCTTGTGGGCGCCCATCTCCTATGGATCATCAAAAATGAAATTCGTCGACGAAGCCATCATCAAAGCAGAAGCAGGAAACGGGGGCAATGGTTGCCTTAGTTTTCGACGCGAGAAATTTATTCCTCGCGGTGGACCTGATGGTGGAGATGGCGGAGACGGCGGTTGCATCTTCCTAGAGGCTGATTCTGATTTAAATACCTTGGTTGATTTTCGCTTTCAACGCGCCTACAAAGCAGACAATGGCCAAAGTGGTATGGGCAGCAATTGCTCAGGAAAAGCGGGCGTTGACTTAATCATCAAGGTTCCGGTTGGAACCCTAGTGTATGACATCGACACCGGCGAACGCCTAGGCGATATCCACCGCGCAGGCATGCAACTACTCGTCGCTCAAGGCGGCTTCCATGGCTTGGGCAACACCCGCTACAAAAGCAGTGTGAATCGCTCGCCTCGGCAAACCAGCCAAGGAAGCGCAGGTGATTCACGTCATCTACGCTTGGAGCTGCGGGTATTAGCTGATGTCGGTCTACTAGGCTTACCCAATGCCGGCAAGTCAACCCTCATTCGAGCCGTCTCCAGTGCCAAACCAAAAGTCGCTGATTATCCCTTTACAACCTTGCACCCCGCTCTCGGCGTCGTGCGCGTTGAAGCGTATAAAAGCTTCGTGATGGCTGATATTCCAGGGCTCATTGAGGGCGCGTCGACTGGCGCAGGCCTCGGGCATCGTTTTTTAAAACATTTAGCACGCACCTGTATTCTGTTACACGTGATCGATATTGCCCCCTTAGATGAACGCTGCCCCATCGCTCAAGCAAAGATCATCATCGATGAATTAGCGGCGTACGATCCCGCGTTACTTAATAAACCACGCTGGTTAGTCTTAAATAAAATTGACTGCGTCCCCGACCTAGAAGAGCGCCAAGCACTCATCGAGCACATCATCACAGGTCTCGATTGGAAAGGCCAAGTCTTCGCCATATCAGCCATCGCCCGAGAAGGCACCCAAGCGTTATGTTATGCGCTCATGAAATTTATTGATGAAATGAAGGAAGTAAAAGACGCTGAGCCTGAGTGATCCCCAGGAAATTTTCATAACAAAAAATGAATCAATTACAGGTAGGTAGGTAATATATTGATTCGTCATTGCGAGCGCGAGCGTGGCAACCCAGGCAGTTTGAGACCGTCTAAGAACA
>CANISA010000163.1 GCA_947470005.1 Legionellaceae bacterium
CACCCGTTGACCATTCATGGCGGGGGGGGAGGCATCATAGGCTATCGCCATGTACGCCTCCACCTTATCATTCAATGAAGCGGCTATATCAAGCTCATTTGAGCCTAACGTAACATCCCCTTGCGCGGGACCAAAATACCGTCGACCGACCGTGGCAAGAGGCTCCACCTTTCCACTGATGGCAACAATGGGTAAATTGGGCAAAGGATATCCTAAGCGGTCTACGGCACGGTAAAGTCTGCGTCGCTGCTCCATCAAACGAATATCCCGGTTAATACTTGAAATGTTCACGATATAATCTGAACCATCAAATGCCGGACGTGCGCCTAAATAAGGCGAGCTGACAACAGGCATCCCCGCAATATAGGTGACAACGTTGTTATCAGCCATCAGTGCGGCAGGAGAAAATTCAAGCGACTCAGGATGCGCATCCAAGGCATGAACACTCACCGCGGCATCATGAATGGCTGGTTTTTTATGAACGGCTTTTTTATGACTGTTTTTTTTAGCAGCACCTTTTTTAGCAGCACCTTTTTTGAGCGTGACTTTTTGGGGTACGGTGGGTTTAACCAGCGACTGGTTGAGCGTATCCAATTTTTTTTGTATCGCTCGTGTTTCTTGCTGCAAACGCTGAACCTTTTGCTGTAATGCGTGCTCTTCAGGCGTCTCGGCAAACAACGATGACACAGAAAAACCCATCAGCAGAATAAACACAACATGCTTCATGTAACAACTCTCTCAGCAATTTTTATCTAGGCCGAGATTATATCGATCAGTATCGTAAACAACTAGTAAGTAAATTAAATATAACAATAAAAAAAGCCATCACCCGAAGGCGATGGCTTTAAATGGCTTAATCGAAGAAGCAATTAAGCAACGTTGCCTAACCATTTCAGACCAAAGTACAAACCTTGAACGCCGAAGTCAGCATCCACAGAATCCGAACTATTTGCTTGTGCATTGAAGTAGTTAATCCACAACCAACCCACATCCAGTGTCAAGTCACCTTGAGCCATCGCGTAATCATACTTCACACCCAACTTGGCTTCTAACTCAGGAACCAATGTTGTTTTAGAAGAGCTCCCCGAATCTGTCAGTGATTGTCCTGAATGTGTCAGTGCTGAATTCTCACTAAATTTGCTTGACCCAACCAACATAGCACCAGCACCGTTTGCATAGATACCTAAGCCATTACCCCAATCATAATTCATGTCTGTTCCTAAACGAGGACCAAAACCATTGTATGTTGGGTTACGTGAATAACTCGCGACATCAAGAGGGTCAAGAACATCATGAGCATTAAGCGTTATTGTGTTTGTTACGCGAACGTACTGAGCACCACCGTGGAAACGAATGTTCTTGTTTTCACCAAAGTTAACGTGTTGACCAAACTCCAGGTTAACAGCATCCCACTTCGGAGCGATCGATCCAGTAGCAGCCATATTTTCTTTCTGACGATCTACAGCTAAAGTGATTGGATCAAGCACAGTTGTTGATCGTGTTGCTGATGTACCCAGGTGATACCAGTTCAGGTTTGTGTCACTGCCTGTACCGTAGTGATAAGAACCTTCTAATTTAAAACCCCAAGCATAATTGTTTGGAAAGTTTTCATTTTTATATTTGCTGTTTATGCCCATCGTGTTGTAATTTGATGACGTGACCGGTTGAAGATAAAGCGCTTCACCACCAAAGCCCCATGCCGTGCTTTCGCAAGGAATAGTTACGTTAACTGAACTACAAACTGGACCCATGCTACCTGCAAACACGGCACTACTGCCCAAAACAAGAACTGCTACAGCTGTTTTTTTCAAATTTAACATATGCTTCTCCACTTTTTATTATTAAGCTTCCGTTTTTTTATTTAACCAAAAACTATTGAATCCCCTCTCGAGAGAATACACTACCCAGACGATTATTAATTTCCCTGAACGCCTTGTCAATATTTTTAAACAACTTTTTATAGTATAAATTAATATTTTTAAAAACGGGTTGCTCTCTATGGCGTTAAGCACGTATTTTTTTAGTGCATATTCAGCTAGAATAAAAGAATCATCCGTTTAGATGGGAGAGCGTGATGTCTTCAAACCAGGTTTTTTTTCAAAAGAAAGTGTTACGACCACCGGCTGTCGCATCAGAAAAAACACGCCTACCGCTGAAAAGTCCAGGCCTTATTCATACCGATGGTCACGGTGATTTAGCGTGCGCCATCATGCTCATCGATCGCTTTCTTGCCCCAACACTCCGAAGTGATGATGATCTCGCGAGCATCTTACTGTCCAACTTATTCCATGACGTCCCAAATCATCCTCGCCCACCAGGCTCTCCTGATTTTTTAACGCCCTCAAAGTACATGCAACAATTGTGTTTACAACAAGGTAACCTAGGAAGCCTGGTTGAGTCCCTGGCGTTAACGTTGAAATGCTTGGCCATTGACCATATCCTCAATAACCCACGCTACTACCAAGCCCTATTTAACCACCCCAATAAACCACTGAGCGGAGAAACACTTCAGCGTGATAGCCATGCACTCAATCCATGGATTGTGCATGCGATCTCAAACGTACTTCCACTTGAGTTTGTCTTGCTTGAAACTCAAGAAAAAAAGAGTCTCGCGAAGCGACATGATGGACCCAACAGCAAGGCCTCCAGCCCGCAGGTCATCATGCACTGGCAAGGGAATACATGCGTAATCGCCGCACACGTTATGTTTAGCGCTTGGTTTGACTCCATCAACGCCAAGAGCCTCAACGTCCGTCCTTTATCGCTAGAGGCCCTTGCTTCATACTCAACGCGCGCAAGCGAAAAAAGTGCTATTCTTGAAAAAGAAAACCGTGCCACACTTCAGAAGTATCACCTTACACGGCACCGTTTAAGCGGCATGATCGCCAAACAGAACTTATCTGAAAAAGAGGTGTTAAGCCTTTATATTCATTCCCTCGCGCAACAAAACGATTCTATCGCACGGAAAAAATACCTGGGCACCGAACATGGAAACCAGCATTTTTTTGAACACTTGCAAGGTCAACATCCTCTGTTTAAAAACGATTCGGTCAACCCGCCCAGCACGTCAGGGATCCTTAATGGGCTCATCGATGCGCTTGCTCGGTCCATAACCCTGGGCGATATGCCTGATATTACTCAAAAAATGAGGCATCAAGAAACGCTTGACGTTCCGAGCAAACGCATGAGCGCGTAAGGTCTACAGCAACCGCTGCTCCTTCATCCACGTATCACTAGCAAACTTTGACATATAATTCCGAATGGAGTCAGGCAACATAACCAAACATTTTTGCCCCTTTTTCAAGGTGCTTGCCGCCTGCAGTGCCGCCCACATGGCCGCACCACTTGAGCCTCCAACCAAAAGTCCTTCCTCACGAATAAGCCGTCGCGCCATATCAAATGAATGCTTATCGTTGGTCTTTATATACGCATCAATCAACGTATTATCGAGCACATCTGGAATAAAATCATACCCTATTCCTTCCACAAGATATGGCTTTACCTCCGATCCTCCGCCAAGAATGGACCCGACAGGATCAACGCCAATGATTTGTATCGCGGAATAATGCTCTTTTAATCGCCTAGCAATACCCGTTATCGTACCACCCGTGCCCACCGCAACAACAACCATGTCCAACTCATGGCCAAAATCATCGATAATTTCTTGAGCTGTTCCATAATAATGAGCGTTAGGATTATATGGATTCGCGTACTGATCAAGCATATGTGAATTGGGAATTTCTTGTTGCAACGTTTTGGCTAAGGAAATATGACTGTCCGGATCAGCCGATGCCGCCTCCGTTCGTGTTCGGTAAATAGTCGCCCCTAATCGTTCAAGAACGACCTGTTTCTCTTGACTCATTTTGTTAGGCATCGTAATAATAACAGAATAACCAAAAACCGCACCGGCAAGCGCTATCCCAATGCCCGTGTTGCCCGAGGTGGGTTCAATCAGCGTGTCCCCGGGCTTAATGGAACCATTTTTCTCCGCATTTTTAACCATTTCGTAGCCGATTCGGTCTTTAACTGATCCGCCTGGGTTTAAAAATTCACATTTAGCGTACACCTCGCAGGCAAGAGCACTCGCCACACGATTAACACGCACCACTGGGGTCCTACCAATTACCTCTAGAATAGAAGGATAAATCATTCGCAGTCCTTGTTAATGAATTATTCAACAAACTATACGCCCTATTTTCCAATACAAAAACTAGAAAAAATCTCTCCCAGCAAATCATCTGATGTAAACTCCCCCGTAATCTCACAGAGCGATTGATGCGCACGCCGCAGATCGTCCGCCAACAATTCTCCTGCGCGGTGCACAAGAAGCTGTTCCTGCCCCGCAACCAAATAGGCACGTGCCACGTTGAGTGCATCCGTATGGCGTTGCCTAGCAAGAAACAGGCCCTCTGTTGGTTGATAA
>CANISA010000164.1 GCA_947470005.1 Legionellaceae bacterium
ATGAAAATTCTTTTTCAAGATCACGAAATTCGCAGCCAACGATTGTACAGCCAGGGGTCGCATCTTTCGGATAAAAATAAATAACCAACCACTGTCCATGGTAACGATCAAACGTAGTATTTACTCCGTTCGTCGCTTGAAATTGGACTGTCGGCACTTTTTTCAATATCTCCATGTTGTAATCCTTATGAACATGTTAACCCGTTCCACCCACGGTGATCGCATCGATTTTTAACGTGGGCTGCCCCACGCCAACAGGGATAGACTGACCATCTTTACCGCACACACCAATGCCTGGATCAAGGGCTAAATCATTCCCTACCATGCTTATTTTCTTCATGATATCCGGGCCATTACCAATGAGCGTCGCGCCCTTCACCGGACGCGTGACACGGCCATCTTCAATTAAGTACGCTTCACTCGCAGAAAACACGAATTGGCCGGAGGTAATATCCACCTGACCTCCTCCAAAATTCACGGCATACAACCCGCGCTTCACCGAGCGAATGATGTCTTCTGGGTGATGTTGCCCCGCAAGCATGTACGTGTTTGTCATGCGTGGGAGAGGCATATGAGCATACGATTCACGGCGACAATTGCCCGTTGGCTGCATCCCCATTAATTTTGCATTGAGTTTATCTTGCATATAATTAACCAAGATCCCATTTTCAATCAAGGTCGTGCATTGTGTGGGAGTCCCTTCGTCATCGACCGTGAGCGAGCCGCGCCGATCAAGTAAGGTTCCATCATCCACCACAGTGACGCCAGGAGAGGCCACTTGCTCGCCTAAGCAACCCGAAAATGCAGACAACCCTTTACGGTTAAAATCACCTTCTAATCCATGCCCCACGGCTTCATGCAATAAAACGCCAGGCCAACCTGGCCCTAACACCACAGGCATCGTACCGGCGGGTGCAGGACCCGCTTCCAAATTGACCAATGCTTCTCGCACTGCTTCTCGGGCATAATGTAACGCGCGTCCTTCTTCTAGAAAGAACGCATATCCCACACGACCTCCACCTCCGGTTCGCGCTGACTCACGCCGTCCATTGGCCTCGACAATCACACTGACATGCACACTCACCATAGGCCTCACATCGGCCATCAATGCACCATTAAGGCCCGCCACCAAGATGACTTCATAACAACCACTTAACGAGGCATTCACTTGGATAACGCGCGGATCAATCCGACGCGCTTCTTTGTCAATGGCCTCAAGTAACGCTATTTTGTCTTGTTTCGTCATGCCTTCAATGGGATTTATCCCTGGGTAACGAGCAATGGGTAAACGCGAACTGGTTATAATCGGCATGGATGAGCCAGAGGTTAGGGCGATGGATCGCGCAGCCGACAGCGCTCGTTCCATCGAGGGAAGGGCAATGTCATCACAATAAGCATACCCTGTTTTTTCCCCACTAATGGCTCTGATCCCCACCCCTCGGTCAATCGAGTAACTGCCACTTTTAACTTCTGAATCCTCAAGATACCACGACTCATAACTGGCACTTTGAAAATAAAGCTCCGCCTCGTCAACGTGTTGATGGTGTAAGGACCGAATTAATTTTTGAATGCTAGATTCATCTAAATCGGCTGGTTGCAATAACAATTCTTTGGCAATGCGCAATGCTATGGTCATAGGATTAAGCCATCTTATGGTGATCGTTACAGGGAAAACGCTGACGTAAGGTATGCAAATACGGTAAACCAACTTCAGCAACAATCAGGCCAGGCCCACTGACGACCTCGCCCATGATGTTGCCCCAAGGGTCAATGATCATGCTATGCCCATGCGTATGACGCCCATTTTCGTGCTGCCCACCTTGGTTCGGCGCCAACACGTAACATAAATTTTCAATTGCCCGCGCGCGAAGCAATACCTCCCAATGTGCCGCACCCGTGACCGCCGTAAACGCAGACGGTACGGTAAACAATTGTGCGCCCTTTAAAACCAAT
This sequence comes from Legionellaceae bacterium, assembly GCA_947470005.1. GTDB lineage: Bacteria > Pseudomonadota > Gammaproteobacteria > Legionellales > Legionellaceae > JAGVJT01. The sequence goes on from CANISA010000164.1 coordinate 1,954, forward strand.
TGCCGATACAATTCAGGAAAGCGCACATCGTAACAAACCGAAAGCCCCACACAACCGACTGGCGTGTCCACCACCGTGACCAAATGACCAGGCTGTATTGTGAGTGACTCATGATGACTCTCCCCATCAGGGACCTGGACATCAAACAGATGAATTTTATCGTAACACGCCACGCGCTCACCGTGAGCATCAAACACCAAGCAACTGGCCCTAACACGGTTATCTGTTCCTTTGAGAGGCAAGGTGCCGGCGACGATCCAGAGCCCAAATCGTTTGGCCATACGGCTCAGCCATTGCTGAATCTCGCCTTCCCCTTCACGTTCAGAAATCGCCATTTTATCTGTTCCATGACGCCCCATAAACGCAAAATTCTCGGGCAGGACCAATAAATCAGCCCCTTGCTCTGCCGCTTCAACAAACATCGGCTCGAGGGCTTCAAGATTTTGCTTGACTTGTGTAGAGGTGACCCATTGCACAACAGCCACACGACCCATGATTGTTCCTGTTTCGTCTCAAAAAGAACATGGTACACCAATGCCACGCATTTCAAAACCTCCCCTTGCCACTGAATAAACATCCAGATAGACTTGAAATTACGGCAAATAACCCCTATCTATACTGAACCTAACGCTACTTCTCCTGGAGCTATTATGAATAGAAATAACGCCTCCGTGCTTTCTCGTACAACCGACTCCGTGCTCGCCACGAACAAAGTACTACGAAACACGTACCTCTTACTCAGCGTCACCTTTATGTTCAGTGCAATCATGGCATATGTCTCCTTCGCCATGCATGCACGCCCACTCAATCCACTGCTTTTCATCGCAGGCGCTTATGGGCTTATTTTTCTAACCAATGCACTCCGTAATAATGCATTTGGCATCCTCAGTGTGTTTGCATTCACAGGATTCATGGGATACGCCGTAGGCCCCATGTTAAGCCTCTATATGAACCATTTCTCAAATGGTGCTCAATTAATTGGAACCGCATTGGGTGGCACAAGTCTGATATTTTTGGCTTTATCGGGCTACGTATTAACCACACGCAAAGATTTTAGCTACTTGGGTGGATTCTTGTTTGTCGCCGTCATGGTTGCCTTTCTGGGGATGATAGCTGGTGTTTTCTTTCAAATTCCAGCGCTTCAACTGCTGATATCTGCTGCATTTGTTCTGATTTCATCCGGTTTAATTTTGTTTCAAACAAGTTCCATCATCCATGGTGGTGAGACCAACTACATTTCAGCAACGGTCTCGTTGTTTGTCTCTATTTACAACTTGTTTATCAGCCTACTTAATTTGCTGGGTGCTTTTTCTAGCCGAGATTAAGGCCTACGACCGTCGTCCGTGCCTTCGCATTGACGACATGTCATCCAGTATTTTCCAATTTAAGAATGAGCCTGAAATAGTGTAGATGTCGTAGTTAATAGTATTGATGTTTTGCTCTTTCTGCCTTGTGTAAAATAAAGGCATTATTGTTATTGTATAACACCCCACGTCACGCTTTCGTGGCCCACCAGAAGAAATGTTACACCACCTCACATAATTTCAACTATAATTAACAAACTAATCTCTTTTTGGTCTAGCCAATGCCATTTCATATCGCAATAATGACGCAAGAGAGAACTCAAAAAATTCTTATTGATCAACAAGATACGTTATCAACCCTTAGCGAGGGGCTTGCTTACGAAATTCAATATCATAAGGACGTACTGAGCAAGGACAGACCGTTACGGAAAGCAACCAACGATGAAGCTGAAGAAACGACTACCGAAAGACAGCGTTTAGTAACAAATCACCAAGAGACACTCATCGAATTACTTAAAAATAAGCCCATTTTCATCAGTCGGCTTCGTAGAAATCAATCCATCGTCAAACAAAAAGAATCCCCTTGCTTTTTTATTTCGGCTACGAGCAGTCAGCGTGAATTGAAACAATTAATAAGCCATGTTAAGGCGCGATTAAAAGCACCCATCGATGCAGATGAAGCGCTCTTTTTAACTGAAACTCATGAAGTAGCTGAGTCATTAAACGAACTAGCTTCTCAAGTTAATTCAAAACGCTTGGATGTATATATTCCACTCTTAACACGTGATAAAAAATACGGCGAAGCATTGATTCATGCCATCATCGTGTCTAATACTAACAATAAATTAGATTCACTGATCCGCATCGCTCAAAATAACAAGCTTACCCCTTCTTCTCATGCTGTCGAGAAAATAAAAGAAATTTACACTCAAGTGATTTCAAGAACAAGCTTCACTGATTTAACGGGTCAAGAGATTCTTTTTTTGAAAAATTTACAAACAAACATTGAGATGTTAATAAACAATCAACACGGCCCAATGGATGAGACTCACTTAATGGCAAGCCTTCAAGCACAAACAAACGAACTTATCACAAACTTAGACTTATTAACCACCTCATTTTCTCCTGGATTTAAACAATTCATTAATGACCTGTGTAAA
>CANISA010000165.1 GCA_947470005.1 Legionellaceae bacterium
ACAAAAGCCATCCAGTAATCCCATTCCGCGTGATTGGCGCTCTTACTTAAAATCATTACCCAAAGATCCATGGGGCCGCGAATATTTATACCTCAATCCAGGCCAACATGGTGAACTTGATGTCTTTACCTACGGTGCGAATGGCCAGCCGGGTGGCAAAGGCGTCAACGGTGAGATAGGCAACTGGAATGCTGACTAAAAACGGCTTTACCCTGATTGAAATCCTGGTGGTGTTAACCATCATCGGGATTACCATAGGGTTTGCTCTGCTCGCATTCGGGGATTTCGGTGCAAGCCGTCGCCTGGTTGCTGGAGTCGAGCAGTTTTCCAATCAGGTGCAGCTTATTCAACAGCAAGCCATGTTGGAATCATCAACGTTCGGGATTCAACTCGAGCCCACCGGCTACCACGTGCTTCGTTTCACCCCCCCCTCCAGCTGGCAACGTCTCACGGCTAACGCCATGCTTCGTGCCCACGCCTTTCCTGCGCACACATTATACCATTTCGAGAGCACCTCTCCGAAACAACGTCCATCAATCATCATCTACTCCACAGGAGACCTAACCCCCTTCACACTCACGTTCGGCTTGGAAAAACAACCTGAAATCATTTCCGTGATTAGCCCCGGCAATGGGACACTTGCCATCAAGAGGCACAACAAACCATGATGTTTCATCGCTCCATTGGTTTTACTCTGATTGAAGTCCTTCTCGCCTTGTCAATCCTTGCCATAGCGCTCACCGCGTTACTCAAAGCTAGCGCAGAAACAGTGGTTGGCACACAACGTCTCAAAGAAAAAACCATGTCTCATCTAGTGGCCATGCAGGGTATTTCCATGATCCAGCTCGGTCTTACGCCCATCACGCTCGATCAAGAAACAACAAAAAAAATGACCATGTTTGATCAAACATGGTACTGGCACGCGCAGGTGAGCAAAACGCCTCTTGAGGCCGTGCAGAAAATTACAATAACCACCAGTAAAAGCATGGGAGGCCCATTCAAGGACCCTTTAATTGGCTTTCGAGAGGGCTCATGAAAAACAACCGACAGCGGGGCTATACGTTGATTGAAGTGGTCATTGCCCTAGCGGTGTTTGCCATTTTAGCGACCATGAGTGCGTCAGTCCTCATTCATGCCTTTGACACTCGCACGCACCTTGCCGAGGAAACGTCTCGCTTAAACACGCTGCAACTCGCCATCACGCTGATCAGACGAGACGCGGCTCAAATGGTGAATCGATCCATCCGGGGGACTGAGATGCATATTTTCCCTCCTTTCGTAGGAGAGACCCAGTACGTTGAATTCACACGAAGTGGTGTCGTTAACCCCAATGCTGTTGTGTTGAGTAGCACCTTAAAACGAGTCGCACTCTTGTGCTCTAACAAGCAATTAGTCCGGCGCACATGGATAAGTCTCGATGGGCCTACGCACAAAGATTATCAAGACAAGGTCTTATTAAAGAACCTTCATGCATGTTCATTCGCTTATTTGTCGCGCAACCGAGAGATGTTGCCCGATTGGCGCCCATACGCCGTACAACAAAATCAAAAAAATGAATCCTTACCCTCTGCACTCCAACTGACCTTAGCGCTGGATCATTTAGGTCGCATGCGTTTATTGTTTATCATCCCGGAGGCACGCTATGGTGCGTAAAAAATCACGCGGAAGTGCCCTTATTTCGGCCTTATTTATCATGACCTTGGTTGCCATTGCGGCGATGGCCATGAGTGTCCGCTTGCAACAAGATATTTACCGAACACGTTTAACGCTAACAACAGATAAACTCTATTTAGCCTCACAAGCCGTGACCTTTTGGGCGATGGGTGTCTTGTCTCATCAACCACTCCAAACAGAATCGAGCCGACTCATCTACCCCAAATCTCGACAACAAGATTACCCTGATATAATCACCACCGGGCAAATCATTGATCTCCAAGCACGCTTCAACTTAAATCAATTAGTTATTGTCAAATCCGCAGAGCCAAACAACGCATCCAACATAAAAAACCAAGAAACTCAAGCCCTCTTTTCCCAGCTCCTCAATAAAGCCTTAAGTGAACGTCAACCAAGTGTTTATCAATCCATTGTTAAAGCAACCATCCACTGGGTCAATGACAATCCCCCCGGGCAAGGGCAAGACGAGCTCACGGCGTATTACCTCAAGCAGAAACCACCTTACTCCCCCAGTCATCAACCCATGGTAAGTGTCTCTGAATTCCGCCTGGTCCAGGGCGTCGATGAAACGCTGTATCAAGCCTTGCAGCCTTACATCACAGTCCTCCCCCCCCCCACCGCCATCAACATCAACACAGCGCCTCTATCCGTCTTAATGGCCTTAGGGTCTGGGTTAAATGAAACGGAAGCCGCAACAATCATCCAAGCCCGCGGTGAAAAAGGAGTTACCAATCTAAATGAAATAACAGACCTGTTAAAAAAATTAAATGTCCCAATGGAACAAGTCACGATTGAGAGCAATTATTTTCTAAGTACCGCAACCACCCGCACCGCAGATCGAGAGCTCCTCCATTACACGATCCTCAAGCGCACAAAAGACCCCAAAGGGAAGATCACCGTTAGCATTGTTCATGATAGTTTGAATGATCTTTAAGTCGCGCCACTTCTCATTAAAGATAAAGATACACCTGGTGTTACAGTAGATACAGACAAGAGATGAGCCTGATCAGTGGGATTCATTGTGCCAAAAAAAGACGCTCTACGCCTGATGTCACCGCGATGCCGCCTAACAGGTACGCCATCTTCTAGCACAGACGCTTCACGTGTTATCAACGCCATGCGTGTGACCGATGAAGGAGAAGGCATGGTTTTTTTAATGTTCCGATAAGGATCATTTAAGCGCGCCATTCGATTAATTTCTTCCTCTAATTTTATCGATTTTTTTGTAGGTTCCAAACAGGCCATCTCTTCATTCAACACACCACCACATGCACTTTCTCTCAACGAAGGATCCTCCGATAACGCTCGAAAGTCAGACAGTAATTGAGGTGTTACATGATGAGTGCACATTCGACACCCATCATGCCCATTATGCTTGGGCGTGATTTCGACCATATCAACAATCGTTTGACGATACGCTGCATCCAGCGATCCTATGCCGATGATCGGTTGAAATGGGGTGGCCTCGTTTCCTTCATAATGGTTTAATCGTAACGTAACGCGACGGGGTATCATGCTTGGGTTCAGGGTAAAAAACGCAGACAAATGTTCCAGTATGTCTTCTGGAGCCTGTGAGCCATTGCCCCTATCATCGTAAAAATCAAACACAATGTCTTCGTTCTGATGTGTCATCGCCACATGATGCATCTGCGCGTATAAAATAAGAAGCTTGCTTTCATCAGCAATACAAAAAGCATGATCCATGAGATTATTTAGTATTCGATGGCATGATGTTCCATTACGAAGGTCACCGAAAATATCTGCCAGTAATAACGGATCAAAGGTTGACGCCAAATCATCTGCAATCTCTTTAACTGCAGGAAAACAACAGGTTGTGCTGTTGTACTCTGAACCAAGATCGTCTAAATGTTTTGATTGACGGAGCGAACCAACCATGGTGATCGTTTTAGAAAAGTCATTGTTTTTGTTCCTAATTTCCTCTAAAAAAAGTCGATTATGGCTCACAACGTCTCGATCCGTTGAACCCCGATAGGCGTGATTAAATAAACAACCATCAACATCAAAAGAAAGGATACGTATTGCCATTAAACCTCCTAAAAAATCACTCTAATAATTTCCTGAAATAGATTTATAAAATTGTTATAGGTGGAGTTTAACATTACATTCATTTTTTAAGAAGAGCAGGGAAATTAAACGAAAGCAATGGTTAATTAACCATGAAAAACAAACATCTCAACCCACATTATAAAACAATAGGGCCTGTTGACATTTGATCCCCCGCGGCATCCAGGGGATGCTGATATAAAAACAAAAGCTTTAATTTACATTATAGGCAGGCTTTATTCGCAAGCGTGTCTTATTTGTTTCCAAACGTATAAGCAGGACGCCCCTTGCCACACAAATGGCAGTGACGTGCTAATATCTAGGTATAGAAAGAATGAAATACCAGCTTTTGTTGCTATAAAATAAGCATAGAGGTTGAGAGATGACAACATGGACTAGATTAGGTGCCGGCTCTTATAACATTGCTTATCGTAGCGATGATGGTCTACAAGTATTGAAGATCCAAAAAAAGAAAGGGGCGACACCCATCGGTGAGTATGATTCACCCCAACGATCTGTTCGTTTGTGGAATGAATTAAATCCCAAACTTCCACCGCCTGCCTACCTTGCCCAAACAGCCAAGGGCACCGGATGGGTTTGTCCTTATGTTGAGGGACGCCAGGCATCTGATGATGAAATGAGTGCGGCTTTAATCGATATTTTTAATTCATCTGG
>CANISA010000166.1 GCA_947470005.1 Legionellaceae bacterium
GGTGCTGTTGTTTGCAGCAGGATAAACGACTTCAGGAGGCGCGTTATCTCTGAGCGTTTTAGCTAATTGGCCTGGAAAAAAAAGACGTCCAAACCAACTAAGTGTATTGAAATATTGTTTTAATTTAGTTGTCGCTATCGTTACTCGTGTGTTAGGCATCATAATCCCCACTCAAATATGAGCGTTAATTGTACTTGAAATGCTTTTTTTTGTCAATAGTTGGCTCATCAAGTTTAGCGGCAATTTAGACGTGTGTGTGCCGCAGGCATGACCTGCAGCGAAGGCTACGTTTATTAGTCTTTCAATAACGTGGTCTCACCAGGGGCATTAACAATCATCGTGTACCCATTCGCGTGGATGACGTTGGGTGTGATTTCACCGGTGTTTAAATTAAGATTCACCATGCCGATGTCTACAGGCATGTCGGTGTTTGTACCGACTCGAATGAGCGCCGGGCATGTCCCATTAATAATATGCCCAAAACAGGCCAGTCTTACCTCCGCCCAAAATACTTTGCCATCGGTGTGTGGTTTTGTTGGGTATCGCGAAGGAATGGAACCTGCCACGTAGGCGTTGGATTCAAAATCGGTCATGTTGTGTGTGATCAATTGCTTAGGACTTGCTGCAAGCAGCGTTGTTGCGGTTAGGCTCAGTGTGACAGCAATGAACGAAGTCAGTAGTCGACGCATGTGTTTTTCTCCTGGTTAGATCGCGTAGGTTAAATTTAAATTGTTCAATTTTAGCCCAATTAGTTGTTTGAGGCAAGTTTTATTTTAGCTCTCGCCGTAAAATCTTGCCCACGTTGGTTTTCGGCAGGTCCTTGTAAAAAGAAATTAACTTAGGTACTTTGTAGGCCGTCAAGTGCTTTCGGCAATGCGCAATCACTTGTTCTTCGGTGAGAGAGGGGTCGCGTTTAACGATGCATGCTTTGACTTTTTCATTTTCATCCCCTTGGTGAGCGCCAATCACACCGACTTCGAGTACACCAGGCATGAGGCCAATCACTTGCTCCACTTCATTGGGGTAGACGTTGAAGCCGGAGATAATAATCATGTCTTTTTTTCGATCAACCAAGTAGACAAAGCCGTTTTCATCCACGGTGGCGATGTCGCCTGTCCGTAGAAAACCATCCAGCCAAAAAACGGATGCCGTTTCGTCTTGACGATGCCAGTAACCTGGCATCACTTGAGGGCCTTTGATGCACAATTCACCGGCGGTGCCCAGTGCTCGTTCATGGCCCTGATCATCGCGGATTGAAATATCGGTCGAGGGAAGCGGTAGACCGATGCTGCCATTGTATGTTTCGAGGTACATGGGATTGATGGTTGCGGCCGGGCTTGTCTCTGTCAGGCCGTAGGCTTCAAGAACGCGGGATTTTGTTCTTTCTTGCCAGGCGATGGACACGCTTTTTTGTAGCGCCATCCCACCCGAAAGCGAGAGTTTGAGTTTTGAAAAATCAATCTCGTGGAACTTCGGGTGGTTGAGTAGGGCATTAAATAACGTATTGACTCCGGTGATCGCCGTCACCTGGCGGTGTTTGATGTCGTTAATGAACCGGGCCATGTCACGTGGATTCGTGATTAAAATATTTTCGGCACCAAACGTTAAGAACGTGAGGCAATTGGCCGTTAATGAAAAAATATGGTAGAGGGGGAGGGCGGTCACGATAATATCATCGCCACCGAGCACCAACGGTGAAATCCAGGCCGAGGCTTGCAGGACATTGGCGACTAAATTGGCATGCGTTAAAATAGCCCCTTTTGAAATGCCCGTTGTGCCGCCTGTGTATTGAAGGAAGGCTATGTCGCTGCGGGTTAATTCAACGGGCATCATGCTCTTTCTCGAGCCCTCGTCGAGTGCTTGGCGAAAAGACGTCGCGTGTTGGATGGTGTACTTAGGCACCATGCGCTTGATGATTTTTACGACTGCATTCACGATCATTCGCTTCAACGGCGAGAAAACATCGCCGAGCTCGGTGATGACCACGTGTTTTAGCGCGGGCGTGTGGGGCAACGATTGTTCGAGGGTGCTGGCAAAGTTAGCAAGAACGATAATGGCTTTCGCACCCGAGTCATTCATTTGGTAGGTAAGTTCGTCGCTGGTGTACAAGGGGTTTGTGTTCACCACAACACCCCCTGCGCGCAAAATACCAAACAGTGCAACGGGGTACTGCAAGACGTTGGGCAGCATGATAGCGACGCGATCGCCTTTTTTGAGGCCCAGTTGTTGCAAGTAACAAGCAAAGTCTTGACTGAGTGCATCCAATTTGGAGAAGGAAAGAGGAGAGCCCATGTTGCTGTAGGCCACTTTATGATTATATTTCAGGCAAGCCTTTTCGAACAAATCAACCAGCGAGGCATAGTCGTTGAGGTTTATTTCATGAGGAACGCCTTGCTGATAATGACTCAACCACAGTTTATCCACGCGTCTGACCTTCTGTTACGGATTAGTGCGTGCTAGTATAAACAAAAAATGTGATGGTGGATATTGGCATCATGAGCGATAATATATTGAAAGCACAGGCATTTAAATTAAAGGGTCGATTTTACACGTTCACCGTGTTGCAAATTTTAGCGGTGGACAGCGCTTGTTTTGAGCAACAATTGATGGATGTAGTGGCTCAAGCGCCTCGTCTTTTTGACAATACACCCCTGGTGCTTGATTGCTCTGCGATTGACAGTGATCAGTTGGATTTGCATCGTTTGTGTCAATGTGTCCGTGAGCAGGGCTTTCTCCCCGTGGCGGTTCAAGGCGGGAATGCATTTTTAAATACGCGGGCAATGGCCGAGGGGCTTGCGGTGTTGCATGCCTCGTCTGCACATGACAGGCCCTTGGTTGGGGCGCCGCTTGAGGTGCTACCCGCTGTTTCAGAGGTCGTCAGAACGAAAGTGCTCTCAACCCCGGTGCGTTCAGGCCAACAGGTTGTGAGTAAAGGGGCTGATCTGGTGGTTACGGCCTCCGTGAGCCATGGCGCGGAGTTGCTTGCAGAAGGCAATATTCATGTGTATGGCGCGCTGCGTGGAAAAGCCTTAGCCGGTATCGCTGGCGATAAAGAGGCGCGTATTTTTTGCCAATCGTTGGACGCTGAGATGGTGGCGATCGCCGGGTTTTACCTGTTACGTGAAGCGATGGATCAATGCACGGTGCCGTGTCAAATTTTTCTTCAGGATGATCAGATTCAAATAGAGTCTATATGATCCACGCTGTTTTTATTTCGGATTTACACCTTCATCCAGACGAACCTGACTCGCTCAACCGTTTTAATGCCTGGGTTGATTGGGCCGTCACGCACACGCGGGCGGTTTATATTTTAGGTGATTTTTTTCATGCGTGGGCCGGAGATGACACGCTTGACGCCTGGAGTGGGTTGATTGCCGTTAAATTGGCAAGCTTGTCTCAACAAGGGGTTTCCGTTTATTTTATGCACGGGAATCGCGATTTTTTATTAGGCAAGCGTTTTGCAGCGCAAGCCGGCATGCATCTATTAACCGAGCCTGCGTTTATCACCCTAGGGTCGAAGCGCATCATGCTCGTGCATGGAGACCGTTATTGCACGAACGACACGGCGCATCAACGGTTTAGACGCCTGACTCGAAACCGATTGTTTGTGACCCTCTTTTTATGGTTGCCGCGACGCTTTCGTGTGGGTGTGGTCGCACGGGTGCGCAAACACAGCCGGGGGAACCGACCCGCAGAAAGCGCCATCATGGATGTGGTGCCGTCGGCATTGATGCACCACGCGCGCCAATGCAACGCTGATGTAGTGATTCATGGGCATACCCACAAGCCGGAAATAACGACTCACACAGACAAAGAGCGTTCGTTTCAGCACATTGTGTTGAGCGATTGGGAGGCAACCCCCTCTATTTTGTGCTACAATGAGCCAAAGGGGTTTTATTTTAATCTTTAATGACGAGCGAGGTAATGACCATGGCGATGACTCCGGAACAACAGAAGGCCTGGGATGCGCAACAAGAGGTATTGAGGGCGATGGACGTGCAACGGGGCGAAAAAGCTGCCAATGCCGCAGACCTAGCAAATGAAGATAGCGCTGCGGACAAGGAAGAGGCCACGGATAACGAGATTACACAATGGAAAAAATTTGACGAAATGGCTGAGCACCTGATGAAGCCAGGGGTGATGCAGAGCTTTGAAATGTGTATGAGGCAGTTGCAAGATATGTGTCTGCAACTTGCCATCTCATTGAATGCTACGTATCATCGTAAATTTGGATACCCTCTTAATCCTGAGTTGGCCTTGGCGAAGGCTGCTGTTGGCTTGACAGCGGGAGCTGTTGGTTTGGCAAAGGATGTGGCATGGGCAGGTATTAAAGCCCCCTTTCAAGCGGTTTATCATAC
>CANISA010000167.1 GCA_947470005.1 Legionellaceae bacterium
ATATACCCCCAAATGTACCCCCAGATACGCAATGTCTCCCCCTATTTTATCAATTCTAAATGCTTTCTTGACTAAAACCATTCTTTATTCTAAATTCTAGAATATGGAATAGAGAGATATGATCATGATCATTAAACCGCAAGACATTGTCGTATTAGCAAAGCTTTTGGCCAACCAAGACAATATGAGCTGGTCACAAAACAGTATTGCGTTTGAATTATGCCTTAGTCCCTCTCAAATCAATAGCGCATTTAAACGATTAGTTTCTGCAGCATTAATCACGCCTTATCATCCTCCCAATAAGCCTCAACCCATTGTTCAAGCCTGCGAAGAGTTTTTTACGCATGGGCTTAAATATATCTTCCCTGCAAAACTAGGAGAAATCGTTCGCGGGGTTCCAACAAGCTATGCAGGCCCCCGCCTAAAAAATCAAATTGTGGCGGGTCATGAGCCTATTCCTGTTTGGCCTTATGGAGAGGGAGATGAACGGGGTGTCGCACTGAAACCTTTATATGCCTCAGTGCCTGAATCTGTGATCAAACATCCTGATCCACTGTTTTATGATTTACTTACTCTAATTGACGCCATCCGTTCTGGTCGAGCGAGAGAAAAACAAATCGCCGTCCAAGAAATATCCAAAATACTACAATCCAAAAAATCGGTGCCCAATGAATAGAAGTGCTGCTCAACATAATATCGAATCACTCATCCTGATTGCACATCGCCTGAAAGAATTGTGCAACGAAGTCACCTTTGTGGGGGGATGCATTACGGGGCTACTCATAACAGACAAGGCAGCGCCGGATGTACGATTTACTGTTGACGTTGATTGCATCATTAATGTGATCACGCGGTCCGGCTATTATACAATTTCAGAAAAATTACGAGAAAAAGGATTTAAAGAAATGCTATTGGGCGACCACCCCATCTGTCGCTGGGATTGCGATGGCATTTTAGTGGATATCATGCCCATTGATAAAGACGTATTGGGTTTTTCTAACCGATGGTATAAAGATGCTCAAGCCAATGCAATTGAGCAAAAAATAACAGATCAGATCACTGTAAAAGTAATTTCCGCACCTTACTTTCTAGCGACTAAACTCGAGGCATTCAAAGACCGTGGAAAAGAAGATTTTCTCGCAAGCCACGATTTAGAAGACATTATTTCCGTCATTGATGGTCGACCCGAAATCATCCATGATGTATCAGAAGCACCTAATAACTTAAAACAATACCTCACGCATGAATTTACAGCTCTGATAAATAACGACCGGTTTATTCAAGCACTCCCTGGGCATTTAAATTACTCTCAAGAATCAGATAGTCGTGAGAAAATACTTAAAGAACGAATATTAGCCATGATAAACCTGGGTACCTAGTCTTACTGTTCGCGAATTGCGAATTGCGAATTGCGAATTGCGAATTGCGAACGTATAAATGATATTAAATTTAAATGCGAACTAAATGGATCGGAGTCGATTGATGTGCCGGTTGCAACCAATCGAGCATGACCAATTAGGTTTTCCTTGCGAGCGCAGCAACCAAGATCATTGATCCATTCAAGCCCTGATCTTAGTTTCCTCACGGACTCGCAATAACGGGTTTTTGTATCTAAAAAAAAATGAGGAGGCCAAATATTTAATTAATAAGAGCATGCTTGATTACAATAAGCATAAGAGTAACCTTTGCCGGTACACTTGTTTTGACAATTATAATCTGTGTTGGATGAATGTGAGTTATTGCTGTACGAACACCTTGATTGACAATACTGGTAAGTCGACCCACCGGAGGTACAATCATTCACACATTGGTAGTCAGTTGATTGATATGCTGTTGCCGTCGTGCTGATTAAAGCGAGACGTTACAGGTATCTCCTTCACAACTTGGTAAAGTACCCCCAGATGTACCCCACTAATGGGCTGGATGTTGGAGGTATTTACTGGACAACATTGGACGGAGATTAAGTCATGAACCCTTATAAATCAAGGGCTTCCGGACGGTATGGGATGTGTTTGGAATTCGATATGGTGGCTACGGGTGGACTCGAACCACCGACCTCAGCATTATGAGTGCCGCGCTCTAACCAGCTGAGCTACATAGCCAACATGAGGTCGAGATTTTGTCTTTTTCAGGCAGAAATGTCAATAGCCAAGGCGCCTTTACCAGGCTATTATTGCTCTAGATCAAGCTAGCTGAACGCAGTGGTTTGTAAATTTATCATAGTCAGTGTTATTTTAAGACATTATTGTTTATAATATACCTAGAATGAATAATTAAACACAGACGAGGATCGGCTGATGAAAAAGATTCCTAACCCCAATTACCAACAGTTTGCTACGGCCAGCGCCCCCAGAGAGCCTGCTGACTTTAGTTGGATAGGGTTTCAACAAAATGACTCCCGAGCTGATGGCATGACAAATGAAGAACTTCTTGATTCCATCAACAACACTCAAGTAGATGTGGACACATTAGATTTAAGTGGTAATGGGTTAGGCCTGAGTGAACCTACATTCCTTTCAGCCATCTTTCAGGTGTTAAAGGAAAACTTCACTCGCGTTAATTTAAGCCATAACGCACTTAATCTCATGGAAATTTCTCATTTGATTGCTGCTCTTAGCCGTATACCTAGCTCCGTTTTAACCCTAGATTTAAACAATAATAAATTAGGCAAGCTTAGCTTTGAGCAATTTAAACAGGTTATCAATGCCCTACCCATGAATACCTTAGAGAGAGTTAATGTATTTAATAATGGCCTACAGAACTATCCGGAAATGCAAATTAACGCATTTATCGATACCTTTCATGGCAAAATTAAAACAATAGACAGCGATTATGAGGCGCGTCCTGCGCCCAGGCTGCCATGATCGCGTGTTGCATTACTTTGACATTCATGGAGCCCTGAACCATACTTTGAGCTATAACTAACTGTTTGAGTTCTTTATGCAACGTGTAGTGGAAGTCGCATTGACAACACCGCCGGCTTCAGACCTCGCCGAAATCAAGCGGCTGCCTGTAGAAAAAAGATCAGACTATACTCCATTTCTCATTGGAAACGACACCCCTCTAACGACCCAGCAAATCGTCCCATATAAAAGAGATAAAAATTTTGTGCTGTTGGGTACGGCCTTGTTTCGTTCAGTGGATATTGCTTGCAAGTTGGCTCAAACTGAACACGTTTTCCCAACGATTGTTGTCATCGATAACAGCCAAAAAACGAGCCAGGCGTGGGAAAGAATTAAAACATTTTTTGCAACAACTGAACTCACAGAATCGGACTTTCTTTATGATGAAGACGGCTTTTTAGAGTTGGTTTTAGCCTTACAAAATGAAAATTTGATTCGAGTTGATACCAATGCCTCCCGCTTTTTTTCTGATTTTTTCAAAGCACATTCATTAGTCTACGTGAAAACCGTCGTTGAAGGGCTTGTTGTCATCGAACAGGATTGGGGCAATTTAGAAACATTTACCCAGCTTAAGCAAATATATAGCGACGTACCCATTGTAACGTATAGCTCAAATATTATTGATTTTGTCGATGCCGCATCTCAAGTCAACGTACTTAAGTGCATTGACTGCCTCAAACCCGATCTATCCTTCTGTACTAATTTAGATCCTGTACAAAAAAGACCTACACTCAGCCACGTTTTTATTGATAGCTGTCCTCTTATTATTATAGAAAAACTGGGGCTATCGGAGGACGTAAAGGCCGCCTTTAGTGCGCCGTCCTCTCAACGCGATACGGCAATCGAGGCGAACGATGACACAGCACTTGCTACATTAACCTCGGAGCTACACCTGAATGATCTTGAAAAAATGGT
Organism: Legionellaceae bacterium; assembly: GCA_947470005.1. Taxonomy (GTDB): domain Bacteria; phylum Pseudomonadota; class Gammaproteobacteria; order Legionellales; family Legionellaceae; genus JAGVJT01. The sequence continues at coordinate 3,819 of CANISA010000167.1, forward strand.
ACCAAAATATAAAGATAAACTATCAGACATAGTGCCCCCCGCTAACGACGCAGCTGAAACGGCTGATTCAACAGCCAAATTACCTTAGTTAAACAGACGAGCATGATTCCCCTTTTTTGAAAAAAACGCCGTTCCATTACACAATAACACGCCACGTGCTGCCTTCGGGCCCATCCTCCACGTCAATACCTTGCGCCAACAGGCGAGCCCTGATCTCATCCGCCTTTGCCCATTCACGCTGACTCCTGGCTTGCCAGCGCGCTTCTACCAACGCATCAATATCCATCGTGGTTTCTGACGTACCCGATTGCAAAAACGTCGTCGGATTTTCTTGCAGCACTCCCAAGACGCCTCCGAGGTGTTTTAAGGTCGTGGCGAGCGCACGCTGGCCTGTTTTATTGATGGCATGGCTGAGATCAAATAAAATAGAGAGTGCCACGGGTGTATTAAAGTCATCCTGCATCGCATCGTTAAACGTGCGCAACCATGTCTCATCAATAGCTCCCTCCAACGAAACATCACGCATCGACTGGTAAA
>CANISA010000168.1 GCA_947470005.1 Legionellaceae bacterium
TCTAATGCCTTCTGCACGTAATGCGCTTAAGAGTGCCGGCCCGCTCGCGTGGTGTGCGACCAGCATCTCCATGTCAACCACGGGATCTAAAAACCGCTCCGCCAACAAACAATCGCCAACATGGTGCATGTCTGTCAGTTGATGCGCTTCGGCAGGATTGTCTTCAGTCGACGATGCGCGCAATTCGTGAAAACTATCCAACCCAAGCATTGAAAACATCAAACAGCCCTCGCGGTTCATCACCCGATTAAGCTCTGCAATCACGTGAGGCACATTCGACGACCAATGAAGCACCTGGTTCGCAAAAACCAAATCAAACAGCCCATCCACAAAAGGCAATGCGTGCATGTCTGCGCGCACCAAAGGCCAACGTTTCCGCCACGTATGCTTCGCCTTAGCGCGATGAAGCATCGCTTCTGCCACGTCAAGGCCGACCACGGTGGCTTGCGGATACTGTTTTTTTAGTTGCTGAGAGAAAAGCCCAGGGCCACAACCCAGATCCAGAATATACTTAGGTTTGATTTTTAAATACGCTAAGCGCTCAAACAACCGCTCGCCAATCTCACGCGGGATAACCGCTGATTGCTCATAGCTACCAGCGCATCGATTAAATGCATTGCAAATGTCACGGTTGAGAATCATGATAACCGACAAAAAAGGCACACAACATGCGCATGCGGGACCAAATAATCAGTATAACACAGATGCTACGTCTCCCCACCCGTTGCCTCCTCTGCCATGCATTGCAGCGCGGGCCTTTTGCTGTGTGTGCAACGTGCGAAAAACACCTCCCTCCATTGGGCCCCTCATGCCAGTCTTGCGCCACGCCCCTGCCAGATGCTGGTTTCTTGCTGTGTGGCCACTGTTGCCTAAAAAAGCCACCCATTGACCACGTGTTCACAACCTATCGATTCGAAGAGCCCTTAAGAACAATCTTGCATGAATTTAAGTACCGCGAAGGCCTCTATTTAACCTCTTTCTTATCCAAACTCATGGTCCAAGCCATCCCCATCGCCTACGACACGGAGTGCCTCATCCCGGTGCCCATGCACCCCAAGCAACTGAGGCGCCGCGGATTTAATCAAGCAGCGCTGCTCGCAAAACAAGTGGCTCGGCACATCAATCGCCCAGTCGATCACGTCAGTTGTCAAAAAGTACTCGATACCCCGCACCAAGCCGGATTAGATGCTCATGCGAGACGTCAAAATCTCCACCAAGCGTTCCACGTTAAAGCCATACCCTACCAACACGTGACCTTAGTCGACGACCTATTAACCACAGGCAGCACTGCCAACGAGTTAGCGCGCCAGCTCAAACGCGCAGGCGTCAAGCGCGTGGACCTTTGGTGCTGTGCTAAAGCGTGTCCGTTGTAGCCTCACCATCAGAAATGGGCCCTACACTTTCCTGCGCGTTGTGCTGAATGAGAAATCGTTGGGATAATCCTGGTGTTTGTGCGTACAAATGATGAAGGTAAGCCCGCGTTAATCCTGTCGCGCACGTGGAGCAAGCACAGGCGGGGTCCAACGGCTGAAACACCATCTCCATGGCCGGATCGTTGATGGCTCGTTCACCTTCAGCGCAATACACGACCCCTTGCAACGCATCACGTGCCGGTCGGTTCGTCTCAATCCATTCAATCCCCGCGGCAATCAGCATCTGCAATAGCTCAAAACGCACGTCACCTAACACATAACAAGGAAGATGCTGATACGGCGCGCGCTTGGCTAATAACGCAGGCAACGAGAAAGTGCCCTCATCGTACGTCACAAAGACTCCCGAGAGCCGCTCCATAGAAATTACTTCTGAGGCTTTGTCCAATGAAACAAACACCTCGATTGCTTTGGTCAGCCCACACCACGCTTGATAGGACGCGCCCCGCGGTAAAATCAAGGCATCGGGCCGTAATGTTTCAATTAAGGTAAATACCTGATCTGACGTATAACGGCTGGTGCTTCCATCGTATTGCGAACGCACCACATAATGACCCGTTCCATCCATCACCAGATCAGACGCATTCAACACCAAACATCCCTGCCAGCCGACATACGAGGCAAGCGATGGCAATTGGCTTAACAGCGTAAAGCCAGGCTTCATCAGCAACGTAGCCAAATGATACGATGCCGTCTTCACGCCGATGGATTCCCAATCGGCTACCGTGAGTGCGGAGCCTGCTTCCGTGGTAAGCACAGGGACAAACCCAGGTGTCGCGTTTGTTAATTGCTTGTTTTTCATGGATACGCTCCCTAAACCCACTACAATAATAAACTCGTATCGCCGTAACTAAAAAATCGATAGCCCGCGTCAATCGCGGTCTGATACAACGTCATGGCTTCTTCGTGTCCAATAAAAGCGGCCACCAGCATCAATAGCGTTGACTCGGGTAAATGAAAATTGGTGATTAATCCATCACACACATTAAATCGATACCCAGGATAAATAAAAATATCCGTGTCTCCCGATTGAGGTTTTAACACCCCATCACGCGCAGCACTCTCTAAGCTGCGAAGGGCCGTTGTTCCTACCGCAATCACGCGATGACCTGCGGCATGCGTTTGATTCACGAGAGAACACAGCGCATCCGTCACCGTGAACCGTTCGCGATGCATTTTATGATCAAGAATGGACGCCGTACGCACCGGGCGAAACGTTCCCGCGCCCACATGCAAGGTCACATACGCTAAGCGGACGCCTTTTTCCTGCAAACGGGCGAGAACGGAATCATCAAAATGCAACCCTGCCGTGGGTGCTGCAACCGAGCCTTTGTGTTTTGCATAAACGGTCTGGTAACGGTTTAAATCCATCTGCTCATCCGGGCGCTCGATGTAGGGCGGCAGAGGAATATGACCAATCGCATGCAAGAGGGCGTCCGCATCACCATCCACCTGACACAGGTACAGATCATCGCATTTTTCTTGTACTTCAATGCAAAAGCCTTGCTCCAGGTGAATCACTGTACCTGGTTTCGGCGTTTTGCTGGCTTTGATGTGAGCAAGAAACGCGTCAGGACGAATAATACGCTCAACCAGGAGTTCGACTTTCCCTCCACTGGCTTTATGACCATACAACCTCGCGGGAATCACTTGGCTATCATTCATCACCAAGAGATCGCCCGACTCGAGCAAATCAGCGAGCGTATTAAACGCATGATGTTCTGTACGTCTGGACTCACGGTGATAGGTCAACAAGCGCGAGTCACTGCGATTGGCTAGTGGGTATTGCGCAATAAGTGTTGGGGGTAAATCAAAATTAAAATCGGCTGTTTTCATCAGGCATCATCTTATGAATTCATCTTTCTCTCAGCAGATGCTGACATATATCTATCGCCATTCAAGGCATGGTTTTTTTATTCACACAGAACCCGTTCGCGGTGAGGAGGATGGGTAGCGTCCGTCTCGCCCTACGTCCCGAGGCAATCCTCAAGATCATAAATCAGGGACCTGATCAAACGGTTCTTAGGCTTTTGTATCTTGTTGTGAACGTCTGTTTTGAAATAATCGATTAGTATACATATTATTTACCTTTTGTCCTTCATGCTTTCTTGCAATCCATATTATATTCATCATGAAGACTTGATGTCAATTTAATGGCATCCATTCAACAGCCACATCCAAACAGGGATTATTTTAATCGTGTACGTTATCTCATTCAACACAACCCGCTCTTCACCTTCCTCATTTTGCGTTAATATCAAGCCATGTGTCAGTCCATAGGTTTGCAGAGCACCCAGCAGACCATTGATCTCTCGTTGCCTGGTGGCCGGCTCATGAAGTGTTTCGGAGACTTGAATGGCCGCTACAATCGCCAACTCTTTTTTAATGATAAAATCACATTCTGTCATGTGTTTATGGAAATAAATATCGTGCTTTAATCGCCGTAGTTCACAGTACACAATATTTTCAAGAATACGACCTTTATCTTCCGAGAAACGAAATGAAACGGCGGCAGCCAGTCCGGTGTCAAGACAGTAAATTTTTTTATCGGTTACAAATTGTTTTTGCAGGGAGAAATCAAATTTATAAAGCTCTTCAAACAAAAACGCTTGTTTCATATACCCGAAATAATCCATAACTGTGTTGATGTGACAGTTTAAGAAGGCGGCAATACTACGGTAACTAAATAGTTTACTGGAATTGGTCGCTAAATATATTGCTAACTCCTTTGTTTTAGCTGCATTGATGTTGTAACGTCCGACAATGTCCTTGTAAATAAAATCATCGAAGTAGGCTAGCAATAATTCTTTTTTTAATACTGATCTATTCGCTACAGCAGGAAATGCACCGTACTCCATGTATTCAGAGAATAGTTTGCGTAATTCAATGTCTTGTTTTTTTGATACAGGCAGTGATTTGAA
>CANISA010000169.1 GCA_947470005.1 Legionellaceae bacterium
CACGTGGTGGGTAGGAACCGCACAAAGTTGGCAGTACCATGAGCTATTGGAATGGTTTTTACATGTGTGTTGGGATTTAACCCCCGCGAGCTACGCAATAGGGTTACTTCATCAAGTCACAACGAAAGCCGAGCCCCATGATCACGCTCCGGTTCTATCAACCCCAGATTTGTACGCGACAGCGTAAGATCAGCGGTTCTTACTTCATCGAGGCGGCTAGCAGCCGCCAAATCAAGAAGAGCCGTCGTTCCCATGGGCGGCCCGACGCCAGGCCCGAACGCCCCAATATCCACGCTCGCACCGCGCAGCAGCGAAAAATCAACCCCGAGCCCAGAAGACCCAGAAACAACTAAAGGAAACAACGGAGCGTACGAATCCGTAATAAAATTGTAGTATAGTAAATTCCGGGGCAATTGATCTTCGTTAAATGCCGGTAGCGGGCCAAAGGACCGGTCTTCTTGACAGTATTCATTAATCACGTGAACCGGGAGGTCGCGCTGAGCCAAACCAACTATCATCCAAGCGGCCCTCCTCGCATCATAATTCATCGCCGCAGCCCACGCATCATATCCATTAACATAATTTTGCAGCGCCGTTATCAGTGGGGTCATGTCAAAATGCGTTGAATTCTTTACCTGCCCATGCTGCTCATACGTCAAACCAACGCTATCTATCGCTATAACCTTTTGCAGCATGGCGGCCTTGGTGTTTTCATCCATATCCCGTTCAAGCATTCGACACATGTGCGTGTCTTTGGCCCAGTAGGCGTATTCATATGCGCTGCAGTTAAATGTTCTACCTGAGTAGTCGGTGAAGCGCCCTGTTGTTAACAGTAACGCAGGGTTCGCTTCAATCTGTCGCTGTGCTTCGTCTTGTTGACCTTTTGCGACGCAATGTAAAAACAGTCGTGATTGAAAAATAGGTGACATGTTCAGTTGGTGCCGGGTTCTTACATCCAAGAGCTTTAATTGTTCGTCGTCAGTTGTTCTTGATAGCAGCTCTTCAATGCCTACATCTATGCTTGCTGTAATGTGTTCATTTCGATGAGGGATGTACCGACCTTTCGGCGCTTCAAAATCAGCGCGCATGGCTTGAAAAAAAGCGTTATCTAACGGGTTGTTTACGGCTAGTTCAGAAAAGTCGGTGCAAATGGCCCCTTGGTGGGTTACAAAGTTACCCGTGTCGGTTGCCGTATTTAAAATCATAAATTCATCCATTTCTTTTAAATCTTTAACGGTTGCATAATTGCTGATGAACCGTTGTTTTATCGCACCTGTATCGGCTGGCGATAACGCTCGAATGAAACCGAATTCAGCGAGGTGCTCATTGAAAAACGTACAGAGGCTTTCCTCAACATCCGCACCCGTTTTCAATGCCGAGACAACAATGCCAGCCACTTCATCACTTAAGTCGGAAGATGCATCATCCAGTATGGCGCCAAAATTCGAAGGACTTATAGTATTCTCAGCACAATGAATATTGACGTGTGCGAGAAAAAACTGCGTCATAATGGACAGTTTTTCGGTTTGAGTGGTCGGATTATCATGACCGCTGTAAAAGGGCGATGTTGCAATGTTATCCCAGATGTTGAGTGCACAAGCACCAAGAAGGGCGTTCATATAATCCTCTGTGGTAGCGGGACTGTCAGGTGTAAATCCCATCAGCGTATCCAGGGATGCTTGGTTTACGGCCGCACCAAGATTGTCATGCGTAAAATCAACCGTTAAACCAAATAAGCGATGGCATTGTTCGGTTAAAACGCGCTGTGTGGTTTCAACATTAACAGGCTGTGCAACCAACTCAGCCATTACAGCGGTTTCAAGTCGTTGTCGAGGGTTAAGCGGTGCGATAGCGGCATTGGGAAATGCGGTATGCAGGGCATTGTACAAGGCCGATAACGGGTTACCTGTTCCATCATTGGTGCGATTAATTGTAAACATAGGATTGACGATATTGGAAACAGAATCTTGCTCGCGAGGTCTTAATTGGATGCTGTAAAGGTTGGAGGGAATTTCTTTCAGTGCTGTGATTGCATTCTTGTAACCACCACCTATTGTCTGAATGGCTGGGATGGCGGCAATGTACGCATTTATTTGTGCTAATCGTTGTTGTTTGGAGGTGCTTAGTTCAACATTGTCATTGCTCAAAAATTGCAAGTCGAATTCAAGCGCTGCTTTGTAGGCATTTAATTCCCGCAGTGCGGCGGCGCTAAAAAATTCGTCTGACGCCAGGGTTGTTTTACAGGTATTGTCGGTACTAATGGTTTGCCCACCGACAACAGGAACCAAGAGATGAACCTGATTGGTTTCGGGATTGATGTAAATATACCTTGGTGCGCTAGGCTCTGTTAATGGGATGATCATGGCGGCTTCTCCAGTTTCATTTATGGGCTCAGTCATCGTTCTGTTTATTATTATAGATCATGTTTTGGGGGATTGGTATTTTGATGGGATTTGGCGCGCCGTTCATTATGAAAAATGGCTAAAGTCCAGTTAAGAGAAGCTGCATAATGAAAAAACGGCATGCTCTTAATGACTAGAATACCTTACGTTCAAGCAGTATCAATGAGCTTCCTTCGTTCCTCAGGACTCCTCATTGACACCGCTTTATCTGCAGGGAGCCTGTCATCAGAGGCAATACCTCGGTGTTCCAATAATTGGACACTATCTAATACTTAAGGTTTTACTGTCTCATCGATGGGGTCCACTTTAGTTGATTCCTGCTCACTAGAAAGAGTCGGCGTTAATAGGAGAGGACTCATTTCCTCTTTTAGGGCCCTGTTTTTTTGTATGATGTCACTTGTTACTTGATTTTTTAAGACACTGATCTGCTCGACTTTCTCCTGCAGTTGACTAAATAATACGGTCATACTACGGCGAGGACCTCCTGACGGTATACACGGAAATTGCCCGCTATTGATTGCTTGTTTCAATGCAATAATTTGAGAGCTAGCCATCTCATAGTCTTGTCGTGTAATTGATTCCCTTATGTATTGAACAGGAGGTATCATGTTGGACAGACCAATATAAGGAGGTCCTGATATGCAATCAATTAAAAGATGCTTTTTTTGATCTAATTGAGAAGAATTTGCCCTAAAAAGTACGGGTTTTGATAATTCACTGGGTGAAAACGGTAGATCGCCTTTTATTTGTGCTCGTACATTAGCTTGCTCAAGAATACTTGTATTGTAATGAATTGTCTCTTCAAGGGCTTTCTCAAAACCATGTTGATTTTCAGAATAATGCACTGAACGTTCCCATGGTTGAAACATAGTCTCGATGGTAATGTCCTCGTATCCCAAAACATCACTGAATTCCTTTCGTACCTCCGGTAATGATAAAGGCGCTGTAAACTCATACAACGTATGTCCCCCACTACCAAATAACATCGCTGAAACAAGTAATTTACAAAAATCACCCATTTGTTTAGGTGACTCCGTAAAAGCCGCCGGTTTTGATGGATCGGCCTTATGTACATTCTTAAATTGGGCTAAAGAACGTAATTGACACAACATGGTGCCCGATATTGAATTTGAATAAGGATGAACCAATCTATCAAAATTTTGACTTACCCAAGTCGTATTCTCGACAAAAGTGGCCTGATCAGATGGTTTCAAATAAGGAAGCGATGATTTTGTTCGAGCAATATCATCTTGTGCGAGGGGCATGTAACTTTTCATCGTACCTAAATTTTGACTACGAGTCGTCTCTTGATCTGGAAGCATCCATTTGCCCTTCTGCGCTTCCGAATACAGACCCGTGCCGTAAATATTCAACGGGAGCTGGTTCTGCTGCGCATTACATATACCTAGAAAAGCAGAGGTTACTAATAATACGATTTTTTCTTTTTTATCATTGTCATTCGTTGTTATTTCAGAAAAAATATCACCTGATTTTATTTTTGATATAAAATCAGCAAATTCTTTATTAAGAAGTGGGTCACTCTCTCTAAATTCACCGTTTAATACGTGTTGAACCGCACTTAACCTCGTCGGACCGACCATTTGGCTTAATGCCGAAACATGTTGCTCTAAATCTTCTTTTTTTATATTCTCATCACTCAATCCACCGGCTAGCGTCGCATGCGATAAATGTGTTTCAAAATATCTTCGACTAGGATCTTCATTGATCGTTCTTTTATCAAAAGACACGCGGTATGAAGATAACACGGGATCACTCATCAGGGCTACGATCGCCTGCTTGTTGGTAGGGGTTACTGCACCAGAAAGATAGAGACGTTTTAGTTGATCCACAGTAGCTAAATCAGCCTTATAATGGTCTATTAATAACAACAACCCTTGGCCTGGTGAGATAACTGTTTTCGTTGGCATTTAGTTGCCCCAAAA
>CANISA010000170.1 GCA_947470005.1 Legionellaceae bacterium
CCCAAATTTATCTTTGGTAAACCGACCGATGTTTTGTATAGAAAAATTGCCTGGCTGCCGTTTCGGGTGCAACAACAGTTGGCTAAGTGGGTCTTAAGAATTGTTCAGGGGCGTTATGCGAAGTATCAATTACCGAATCCCATCAATAAGCCTCTGAGTACCCATCCTACGATTAACTCCGAATTACTCTATTTTATCCGGCACGGTAAAATAAAAATTCGGGGTAAAATACAAAGTTTTGATAAAGATACTGTGCATTTTTCAGATGGATCTTGTGAAGAATTTGATACTGTCATTTTTGCTACTGGATATATGATTGATTTCCCTTTTTTTGAAGCCACATTCTTGGATTATCGCCAAGCACAAGAAATTCCTTTATATCTAAAGATGATGCATCCTGAATTAGAAAATCTATATTTTATCGGTTTATTTCAACCTCAGGGCTGCATTTGGCCTTTAGCTGATCATCAAGCTCGACTTGCTGCACAGATTATCGCGGGCAAATTGCAACGACCTGCGAATGTATTGGCTAAAATTCAAAAAGAATCCGCGCGAAGCAAGCAGCGGTTTGATGGCAGCCCTCGTCATGTACCGGAAGTAGATTGCCGCAGATTTAGAAAACAACTGTTGCAAGAGTTAGGGCGTGTCATCAATTAGTATTTTCGGCTGCAAACCGATCTAATTATCTCAATTTTCGCTTCGAAAAACTAATTGATGACACGCCCTAGCTAAATAAGGTTTTAACTCTCTAAATCTTATTCTATTTTATCCAATATGTTACACTGTAGACCTTTCTCAGGAGTGATGTCATGACAGATCGCATAAAAAAGCTCTATCGTTCACAGCAAGACCGGATGATTGGTGGTGTATGCATGGGTTTGGCCGAATACTTTAATATTGATCCTACTATTGTGCGCTTGGGCTTTGTGGGGTTTGCATTAGCAGGCGGATCAGCGTTGATAATTTATGCGTTGATGTGGTTAATTGTACCGTTGAAAAGGTAGATCCTTAAAGTCACGAAAGAGAAAAATGAATCCAAATACTAGCGCAACCGCCGTACCTCTTGCAGAATTATTAAGACCTAGGGACTTATCTGAGGTCATTGGGCAAAAGCATTTATTAGGCCCAGGAAAACCTTTAAGAATCGCATTTGACTCAGGGAAGCTTCATTCCATGATTCTATGGGGTCCCCCAGGCGTTGGGAAAACCACACTTGCAAACCTTGCTGCAAAAGCATTTAACTATGAGTGGATTCCCTTATCAGCTGTATTTGCTGGGGTTAAAGATATTCGTGCCGCCATGGATTTGGCTAAAAAACATCAAGCTATGCAGCTCCAAACAATCTTATTTATTGATGAAATTCATCGTTTTAATAAAGCGCAACAAGATGCGTTATTACCTTATACCGAATCAGGTTTGGTAACGCTGATCGGTGCAACGACTGAAAATCCATCTTTTGAAGTCAATAATGCGTTGTTATCGCGAACCCAAGTCCATGTATTGCAATCTCTCAATCATGATGACCTTAAATGCTTGATACACCGTGCCAAACTGAAAAAACTAGGGCATTTAGAGTTTGAAGCGGGTGTCATTGAATTACTGATTGATTATGCGGATGGCGATGCTCGACGTTTACTAAATGTACTAGAACAAATTGATGTATTTGCATCGCAGCAAGAGGTTTATAAGATTTCCAGCCAAGACATTGCACAAATAGTCAGTCAACATACGCGACGCTTTGATAAATCAGGTGATTATTTTTACGACCAAATTTCTGCATTGCATAAATCAGTGCGTGGTTCGAATCCAGATGCTGCTCTGTATTGGCTGTGTCGTATGCTCGATGGTGGGGCAGATCCCAAATATCTTGCTAGGCGCATCGTGAGAATGGCATGGGAAGATATCGGATTGGCTGATCCACGCGCACAGCAGATCGTAAACGATGCCGCACAAACGTATGATAGATTAGGTTCTCCAGAAGGGGAGTTGGCTTTGGCTCAAGCAGTGATTTATTTAGCGGTAGCGCCAAAAAGTAATGCTGGGTATCAAGCTTATAATCAAGCCAAAGCTTTTGTGCGCCAAGATAAATCACACGATGTGCCGAATCATCTACGCAATGCACCTACCGGATTAATGGAAAAATTAGGGCATGGCAAAGACTATCGTTATGCGCATAATGAACCGGATGGATTTGCCGCTGGGGTACAGTATTTGCCTAATGGAATGACAGATCCGCATTGGTATCAACCTGTGGAGCGGGGTTTGGAAATCAAAATAGGTGCAAAACTGAAGGAATTACGAAATAGGGATAGCTTTGCAAAAAATGCTCATGATAAAAAATGAGTTTATGTTGCGACGGAGAGAGAATTAGGAACGAATGTATATTTTACGTTTGGTTATTGCAGGGGTGCTCAGTCTAATTTCCCAGTTGGTTTATAGTGAAAGCTATACAAAACTATGGGGGTTGGCTAGTTATTTTGGTAAGCATGATGAATTGCTTTATGCGGTTGAACCGCAGATTCGATTGGTTGGTAGTGCTGGTACCTATGAACAGTCTTTACTCAATGCAGGCATCGGTACAACCATTAAGCCTCAATTACAAATTTGGCTCGGGCAAACTTATACTAATTATTCAGATAACAATAATGTTGCTGAGGACGTTGAAAATGTAGTCATCAATGAGTACCGTGTTTGGGAGCAGATCATGTGGCGTAGACCATTTTCGGATGAGTTTGCATCCAGATTACGAGTGGAGCAACGTCGTGGTTTTGAGTCCTCGGAGTGGGCCGTGCGGCTTCGTGAGCGGGCTTATTGGACGATTCCAGTTAATGAAACGATTTCTTTTGCTTTAAATGATGAGATTTTTTTAAATGTGAAATCTGTACCATGGGTTGCAACCTCCACTTTCGACCAAAATCGTGTTTTTGTTGGTATATATTATAAATTTACGCCAAACATAGGTCTTAATGTCAGTTATATGAATCAGTATATTGCTAGAGATCCCGCAGAGGTTAATAGTGGGCTTGTGCTGAACTTGATTGCATACATGTATTAAGCAGATTGGGCCAAGGCCCAATCTCGGAGCGTGTTAAGCAAACGGATAATCCGTATATCCTTTTTCATTCCCACCATAAAATGTGCTCGGATCAGGTTGATTCAAAGGCAGATGTTCAGCAAAGCGCTTTACCAAATCAGGATTAGCAATAAAAGGTTTACCAAATGCTACCAAATCAGCATATCCACTTGAAACGGCTTCTATCGCCAGCTGGTAGTCATAGCCATTGTTCACCATCCAGGTGCCACGAAACAATGCTCGGAGTTCATGAAAATCAAACTCTGCTGAAGTTTCACGCGAACCACCAGTGGTGCCTTCAATTACATGCACATAAGCAAGATGTAAACTATCTAACTCTCGAACCAACTGTGAGTACAGTTTGAAAGGGGTGCTGTCGATTGCGCCATTGGAGGAGCTGGTTGGCGATAGTCGTATTCCAGTTCTTTGAGCACCAATTTGGTCAATAACAGCCGTTACCACTTCAAAAGCAAAACGCAAACGATTTGAGATAGAGCCACCATATAGATCAGTACGTTGATTCGAAGCATCCGCCATAAATTGTTGAATCAAATAGCCGTTCGCAGCATGGATTTCCACTCCGTCAAATCCAGCGTCGATTGCTAGTTGTGCGGCTTGTTGATAATCACGAACAATCTGTTTAATTTCGTCGATAGTTAGAGCGCGTGGGGTGTCTAATTCTAAAAACTCACCCGTTTCAATAATAGTTTTAGATCCTTTTGGTGCTGCAATCGCGGATGGTGCAACCGGTGTTGCGCCATTTGGTTGTAATGACGGATGTGAAAAACGACCAACATGCCACAATTGCGCAAAAATACGTCCACCAGCAGCATGCACGGCATTGGTTACTAGTTTCCAACCCTCTTTTTGAGCCTCAGAATAGATGCCTGGTGTCCAGGCATAGCCTTTGGCCGTTGGAGAAATCTGAGTGGCTTCTGAAATGATTAATCCAGTTGTTGCACGTTGGCTATAATAAGTCGCATTTAAAGCATGGGGTGTGTCGGTGCCATGTGTGGCACGACTCCTGGTTAATGGCGCCATAACTATGCGGTTTGGTAGTTTTAAACCGTTTAAATCATATGCTGTAAATAGAATCACCCTACAAAAACGGGACGACACACGTAGTATTTGAGCCATTGGATTTCATTGCTCGACTGGCAGCCTTGGTGCCTAAGCCTCGGTTTCACTTAACTCGATTCCATGGTGTGTTTGCCCCAAACAGTAAGTACCGCGCTGCGGTGACA
>CANISA010000171.1 GCA_947470005.1 Legionellaceae bacterium
AAGTTTCCTGGGTTTAAGTCAATTTCATGTAAAAAAATAGAAATAATCAGGATCATGCCTAATCCAGTGTAGTTTCCTTGCGTAAACCGGACTTGATGATTGATTGGCAGTGCTTGAAAATCAGCAATTTTTTCCGACAAAATATAATACGCTGATCCGTTGGCCTGTTTGGCAATGAGTGTTCTAGGTTGGCCAGGGATCATCAGGCGATAAAATTCTTGCCCTAATAACTCATATCGGGCATCCCGAGATTCGCGTACTGTTTTACAAATCCAGTTCCCATCAGAATAAGGTAATGTACCTTCGGTTATTTCATGAGAGCAGTCGCTAGAGTCGAGTGTTTTTGTTTTATGGAAAAAACGAATATCAATTTCAATCAGTGGCATAATTAACGCATTAAAAATAACGGACGCGAATTATAGCACACAATGCCCAAAAAGAAAACCAGGAGTCTCTTCCAATGCATGATGAGCCGGAAACGAAAGGCTCTTTCCGGCCACTAATGTCTACGCAGCCAATTTAATTCGCTTCATAGCAGGCCTTGCTGGATATGGAGTACAGCTCAGTAAATACCCGAAAAGATCCCTAGGTTTCTGTTCAAAAATCGCTCGGCAGCTGTTGTTCTATCTGACCTCTGGATGTAGTAATTGTGTAAAACCGTTAAAACCGTCAGCTTTCTTGCGCCTAATTCTTTCTCGACATATTTAACCAAGCCTTTGCCTTCATCACTTGCAGACTGAATGATCACAACAGGCAATCCTTCCAGTCCTTTGCAGTTTGACGCTCCGACAATTGCTTTAGTGAGGATTCGTATACTCTAAATACATCGACTTGCTCTTTACGATTTTTTTTGACTGATTGAATGCTAGGGATACTTGATCCGTTGGCGTCTTCCGGTGACAATACGTTCATGGGGTCCTTTTTGGTTTCAGCTTTTTTAGCGAAACGCATGATCCATAAAAATACCTCATACTTCAATACATTTCCTGATTTATTCGATTAAGCATTCAAGATGAAATGACGGCTAGTGGCCGAAACGATGAACAAGGCCAGCGATTGGATACAGCGTGTTTAAAACTTGCTGGGGAGTTGCCGCATGACAACGCTTGAGCAAATTGGAAAGGAAACGCAGCTCATTGCCCGATGTGAAAAATCACTCTCGCTGAAAAAACTTAAAAAACGCAAAGCTGATACTCGGCGTAAGATTGAATTTGGTGGTCTGGTGATTAAGTCATCAATGGATGTTTACAATAAGGCCGTTACTTTAGGAGGTCTTGTTCATCTGGTTCAGTTAATTGAAGAAGATGAAAATTATCAGAAACTCTTTGATTCTATTGGCAATAATTTATTCATGAAGCAATCTGAGTAAGTGTCAACAGCCCCTAGAAACTTAGATAACTCACATAAGGAGCAATTGCTTGAACCTATTAATTGCAGGTGCGACCGGATTCATTGGGAAAAAATTGGTAACGGCCTTGCAATCAAACCATACCGTTACGGTATTGGGGCGCGATATGGCGAACCTCCATCGCCATTTTACCAAACCTGTCAATACCATTACTTGGGAAAGCCTGCCTAATTTAGATGCTAGTACGTATGATGTCATCATCAATCTTTGTGGTTATAACATTGCTGCTTCGCGATGGAGCGATAGTGTTAAAGAACAAATCATACAATCTCGTGTTAAAACAACATCCGCGTTGGTAGATTGGGCCATCAAACAGGAGGCCAGGCCCCATTTTATTTGTGCGAATGCGGTTGGGATTTACGGCATGCAGGGCAATGCAGATCATACCGAGCTGGATGAGGATAGCCCGATTGATTTTGAACACCCACGTGATTTTATGAGTGAGATAGGCGTTCGTTGGCAGCAAGCGTTGCAACCCGCGGTTGATTGCGGTTTGAATGTAAAAATGACGCGTTTTGGCGTTGTGTTGGGTGAAGGTGAGGGTATTCTTAAAAAGCTCACACCAAGCTTTTATATCGGGCTAGGTAGTGTCATCGGGGATGGAAAGCAAATCATGTCTTGGGTGCATATCGATGATGTTGTGGGCGCCATCACATTCTTGCTCAACAAGCCTGATTTAAAAGGGGTATTTAACCTCACATCCCCCCACCCAGTTAGTCAGGCTGAATTTGCGCGAGCATTAGCGACGACGATGCATCGCCCATTGCTATTGAAAATACCGGCTTGTGTGATTCGAATTTTGTTTGGTGAAATGGGTGATTGTCTCCTACTTAAGGGGCAGCGTGTGGTACCCAATCGTTTGATAAAGCTCGGTTACGAATTTCGTTATCCAAACTTGGTGGACGCACTGCGTCATGAATATGTTTGATTTTTACAATTAATGGTGAATATACATGACGTCTACTGCCATCGTATGGTTCCGACAAGATTTGCGTCTCTATGACAATCCTGCATTTGCAGAGGCTTGTCGTGATCATGATGTGGTTATCCCAATATATATTTTGGATGAAATCCACACACCCATAGGCGGATCTCAGCGATGGTGGCTTCATCATAGTTTAGCGTCGTTAGATAAGGCCTTAAAAAAACTTGGATTAAATTTGTGTCTGCGTCAAGGAAAAGCTTTAGATGTTTTAAAACAAGTGGTCGAAGACTATCAAATTGAGTCTATCTATTGGAATCGTTGTTATGATCCTGTTTCAATAGAGCGTGACACAGTCATAAAAAAGATTTTTCAAACGGGTGGCATTCGCATTGTGAGTACAAATGGTAGTTTGCTTCATGAACCTTGGCAAATCAAAAATATGTCGGGACATTTTTTTAAAGTGTTCACACCATACTGGCGCACTTGTTTAAAACAAATGAACATTCCTGAGCCATATACGATGTCCCGTATACCCAAAGCATTGGCGGCTCATAGCGATTCACTTGCTAGTTGGAAACTACTACCGACCAAGCCGAATTGGGCTGAAGCATTTGGAGATTATTGGCAGCCTGGCGAAGAGGGTGCCTGCAAGAAGTTAGCCAATTTCGTTGAGATCAATCTGAAGGGCTATAGCAGCTCTCGTGATGAACCTGCTAAAGACACCACTTCAAAACTTTCGCCTCATTTGCATTTTGGAGAAATTAGTCCTTGGCAAATTTGGCGTGCTATTGAACGGGTGAAATTGGATAAAGATTGTGATTTGAAGTCCGCAGAGCGCTTTTTATCTGAAATAGGGTGGAGGGAGTTTTCTTATTATTTACTGTATCATTTTCCGTCTCTACCCAATGCAAATTACAAGTCCCATTTTGATGTTTTTCCATGGGAAAATGACGAATATTTTTTAAGGCGCTGGCAAGAAGGGATGACGGGATACCCTATTGTAGATGCTGGCATGAGGGAGTTATGGCATACAGGCTATATGCATAATCGAGTACGCATGATCGTCGCCTCTTTTTTAACAAAAGATTTATTCATTGACTGGCGTCTTGGCGCGAACTGGTTTTTGGATACGTTAGTTGATGCAGATTTAGCGAGTAATTCAGCGAGCTGGCAATGGGTTGCTGGATGTGGGGCTGATGCTGCTCCTTATTTTCGTATCTTTAATCCCATTTTACAGGGAGAAAAATTTGATCCCAATGGCGATTATGTTAAGCAGTGGGTTCCTGAGCTTAAAGTTGTCTCTGTCCAATGGGTACATAAACCATGGATGGCGCCGCAAGACAAGCTTGGGTTATGCTTAGGTAAAGATTATCCTGAGCCGATCGTTGATCATCTTGAGGCAAGGAAAAAGGCTCTGCTTCATTATAAAATGATTGGAACAAAGCAACCCGATGAAAAGGATTAACATGCTGCCCCATCTATTGATTTTTGGTTTTGGCTATACGGCCCAATTCTTGGCGCAAAAAGCACGAGAAATAAATATCCAAATCACGGCAACAACAAGAGACAGCGATGCATTAGGTTATAACCACGAATTTGATTGTGAACTTATTCATTTTTCGGAAAAAAGTATTGAACAGACTTTAGCCACGGCCTCACATATTTTGATTAGCGCGCCACCAACACATGACTTTGGTGATCCAGTACTAGTGAATTTTGGCAATTTGTTAAAAAAACACATTAAAAATATTCAATGGATCGGATATTTATCATCCACAAGTGTTTATGGCGACCATCAAGGACATTGGGTAGATGAATCCTCCAAACCAATCGCTCTTGGGAGGCAGGGTCAATTAAGGCTTTCTGCTGAAAATGAATGGGTTTCTTTTGCCGAGGCATATCAAGTGCCCCTAACTATTTTTAGATTGGCTGGTATTTATGGGCCGCAACGAAATGTTTTAGCACGATTGATAGCCGG
>CANISA010000172.1 GCA_947470005.1 Legionellaceae bacterium
AAAGGAACGGTGGTTCGCACGGGCAAGCCTGAAGAAGTGTTCGATTTTTACAATGCACTTATTCCAGAAAAAGAAAACAGTGCGATTGAAATTAAGCAACTCGACCATGGTGCGACTCAAGTAAACTCGGGAACGGGCGAGGCGCGCATAGACGCGGTTAACCTATACAATTCGCAAGGTAAAATTGCCGAATACATCAGCATCGGCGAATCGGTTGAATTACACATCAAAGTCAACGTTTACAAGGCATTGACTAGCTTAGTCCTCGGGTACGGAATCAAAGACCGAATTGGTCAAGTTATGTTCGGATCAAACACATGGCATACCAACCAGATTATTCACAATCCGCAAGCCGGCAACCAATATCATTTTACGATTACGCTTCCTATAAACCTGGGTGTAGGCAGCTACTCCATCGAAATCGCACTGCATGATAGCGACACGCACCTATCTGAAAATTATGAATGGCGGGCAATGGCGGTCATGTTCAATGTCATTAATACAAACAAAACATCATTTGTAGGCTCTAGTTGGATGGATTCAGCAATACAGGTAGACGCATTATGAGTAATGATTTTTATAAAGCCCTTGAAGATAAATTTCGTGGTTCTCGAGAACTGATTAAGTCTAGATTGCAAATTTATAAACCGTTTATTACTTCCATTAGCTCATGTTATCCATATGCACGCACCCTCGACCTAGGGTGTGGTCGAGGTGAGTGGCTAGAAATGGCCAGTGAAGCAGGTTTCTCGGCACACGGTGTCGACCTCGATGAACACATGCTTGAGGCAGGTGTCGAGCGTGGGCTTGATGTGCAGATTGCAGATGCCATTACGTTTATAAAACAGTTGCCCGATCAAAGTCACGCGATCATTTCAGCTTTTCATCTTGTTGAGCATCTACCTTTCACTGACTTGCATATTATTGTGGAGGAGGCGCTGCGCGTTCTTCTTCCTGGCGGGCTGCTTATTATGGAGACGCCTAATCCAGAAAATATCGTTGTTGGGTCAAGTAACTTTTACATGGATCCAACACATAACCGCCCATTGCCACCCAAGCTACTCGCCTTTTTACCAGAATACTATGGGTTTGAAAAAGTTAAAATATTGCGATTACAAGAATTCGGTGCAGTGCAAACGGCTAATGCCTTGAATTTAAATGATGTTTTTTATAGCGTAAGCAATGATTATGCCGTTATCGCTCGAAAAACCGCGCCCCCAGACACGCTTTGCTTAACCAATCAAGCGTTTGAAACTGATTCTGGCACAACATTAGAACAAGTGATCTTTTTATATACTCAACAACAGCATAACGCGATGATTGCTGCAATTCACCATGAAATTAAAGCGAATCAATTTCTACGTCGAGTAAAAAAATACTGTCAACATAAGTTTCAAAATAAACAGCTCTCAACGCTATGCTCACTCTATAAAAAAGTTTTAAAAAAAAATCTAATCCGGCTAATAAAAAAAGCAATCACTTACTCACCCCTGCTGAAGCGACTGGCGCAAAAACTAAAACGCGCGCTTATAAAAAAAAACATAGCACATGCCAGCATAACAAACGACTTGTTACCACGTGAACGACAAATCTACTCCGACCTTCAAGTGGCGATAGAAAAAAACAAAAGGAACAATGAATAATGCGTATTGTTATTGATTTGCAGGGAGCCCAAATTAAAACAAACAATTCTTATACGCAGGACTACTTTTTTTTACTTGCACAAGCTATTGTACGCAACAAAGGAGCTCACGAAGTCATCCTTGTACTGAGCGGTCTTTTTCCAGAGAGTATTGCTCCAATCCGCTCTGGATTTAATAACGTATTAACACACGAACAGATTAAAGTGTGGTGTGCTCCTGGGCCCGTTGCTGAAAACGAACCCAGCAATGCTTGGCGACGAGACGTAGCAGAATATATACGAGAGGCATTTATTGCTCATCTCAAACCAGACATCGTTTACCTAACCAGTTTATTTGAAGGTTACCATAATCACGCGGTGACCAGTATCAACCGATTTGCTTTCGAAACCTGTGTCGTTGTTGCGCTAACCGATCAACAAGAGGGCATGAAGAGAGCATTACAAGACGCTCCGTCACGCCTTCATCAACGAAGTAAAACCAACTATTTGAAACAAGCCAATCTTTCTTACGTCATTTCCCCTCTGCCCACCGACTTACCCATTCAGCACGCTGATGCAGAAGCATTACGCTTGATTAACGTGTTTAACAATCTACATGATCAACGTCAGCACAGTTCGGCTCTAATATACACTAAACGTACGCGGCGATTAAAATTGGCTTATGTCTCCCCTCTTCCACCAAACAAAAGTGGCATCAGTTATTATAGTCTCGATTTAATACCTGAGCTGTCGCTTTATTATGACATTGACGTCATTGCCAATCAGGAGGACGTTACCGCACCATGGCTTAACGCGAATTGTCGAATTCAATCCATCGATTGGTTTAAAACAAACGCACACCTCTTTGATCGCGTGCTGTATCATTTTGGCAATTCGCCCTTTCACCACCATATGTTCGATCTTTTAGAACAAGTCAAAGGCATGGTGGTTCTGCATGATTATTTTTTAGCTGATGTTTTACGCTACAGAGACGCTATCGAATTTTCTGAAACCTCGGGGCGGCGTCATGATTTTTTGCTCATCAATGAAATTCTCTATGCTCACGGCTATGCTTGCTTATCCCGTTATTTTCATTCCAACACGCACGATACAATAGATTACCCTTGTAATTTATCCGTATTAAATAATGCGCAGGGTGTCATTGTACACTCAGAAGCTGCTTTACAATTGGCGGAGGAATGGAGCGGACCCAACGCGACAGATCATTTTACGATCATTCCACTGTTACGCGTTCCTGCTGAAACCTCAGATCGCTTGTCTGCTCGCAACAGGTTAAACATCAAGCAGGATGATTTTGTAATCTGTAGTTTTGGCATGATTGGATCGAGCAAATTAAATGATCGATTATTAGACGCCTGGCTAATGTCTAAACTAGCACAGAAGCAACATTGTCGGCTTATATTTGTTGGGGAACATCATCGCAACAGCAAATATGATCAAAAATTACTTAGAGTCATTAAGAACACTGGATTAGACAAACAAATTTATATCACTGGATGGACGGATACATCTTCTTTTAATGACTATTTAGCCGCTGCCGATATCGGCGTCCAACTCCGAGCTCACTCTCGTGGTGAAACATCTGCTGCAGTCCTAGATTGTATGAATTACGGTCTCCCAGTCATCGTTAATGCGAACGGTAGTATGGCCAATCTACCTGATGACAGTGTGTGGAAATTATCTCCTGCTTTTCAAAATTCAGAACTCACTCATGCCATCGAGACCCTTTGGCAAAATGCATCTCTAAGGGCACGCATAGGCCGACGCGCCAAAGAGCTCATCTTAACCAACCATGCTCCAGAACAATGCGCTTTACAGTATATTCAAGCCATTGAACAGTCCTATCACAAGGAAAACTATAATCAACAAGCATTAATTGAATCCATATCTAAACTTGACTATTACTCACCTTCAGAAAATGAATGTGTTTCTTTAGCACAAGCAGTAGCACAAACATTTCCTGATCGTCACCGCGACCAGCAGCTTCTCATCGATATATCTGAAATCGTTCGTAACGATCTAAAAACAGGGATTCAACGTGTCGTGCGGGCTTTACTTCTCGAGTTACTTCACAACCCTCCAGCTGGCTATCGTGTTGAGCCTGTTTATTTTTCCGAGAAAAGCGGCCGCTGGCATATTAGGTATGCTCGACAAAAAATGCTTGACATATTAGAGTGCCCTTCAGCCTGGGCCGTTGACGAGGAGATCGATATTCAAGCCGGAGATATATTGCTTGGTTTAGATTTCGCTGTTAACTGCGTGCTTGAATCATCCCTCTTTTTAAAATCACTACATCGAAGAGGGCTTAAGATACTATTTGTGGTGTATGATCTGTTGCCCATTTATTTTGAATCAAAGTTTCCAGCCGGCTCTAAACATGTTCATGAACGGTGGTTAACCTGCATTTCTCAATTTGATGGCATATTATGCATATCTGAAACCACAGCCACTGAATTCACGTTATGGTTACAAAAACAACAGAAAAATCAACCAATAATACCGCTTAAAATTGATTGGTTTCATTTGGGTGCTAATATCAATGCATCT
>CANISA010000173.1 GCA_947470005.1 Legionellaceae bacterium
CCCTTGTTGTCGCATTATTGTCCTTAGCTTCGACCATAGCTCGTCACTGAGCATGAGTCGGGCCATTTCAAACTCGTTTTATTTAGGTATAGGAACCGTAATTTTAAGTGTTTGATCTTATTTATCAATGGGTTGAAGTGCGAATTAAAGTTTTTTTTTATGTCAGCATCTCCTGGATGCCGCGGATAAACCGCGGCACGTCGCCGGCGAGGGATCAAATGTCAACAGGCCGTAATATTTAATACAGTTGGCATTACTACTCCCTCAGTGTTTCATCAAGAATTTTGGTTAACGCATCAACGACCGCGTTAAAATTAATAGTTTGCATTTCCTCGGTGAATTCATATAGACCGCCAATATTGACGTGTTGAGAGGCAATTGGGGAAATATGCTTTAGAAATTCGATGGCCGCCTTATCTCCTTGTTGTAATTTTATTTCATACAATTCAGATAAAATGCACATATTGTAGGCAATAATAATTAATTGAATCAATCAATCGAGTACATTCATTCCAGATTTCAACTTCAAGCTCTGACATGCCTCTGAAATCACCTCCACCAATAATGATGATTTTATCAAGCAGCTGATGATTAATATAGCTTTTACTTGCCCCTCTTTATTGACCGCTTGATAATAGGCTCATGCGGTCAAGAAATTCTTGCAAATGTGGCTTTTGTTCGTTGTTTAACATGAGACATAAACGTTCGATCGCTTGTTTATACTCTTCTTGACGAAGGGTCCCTCGCATAAGCTCAAAACGTAAATAAACACAATACGTGTTAAGCACATCCGTTTCGCAGTAGTTTCTAATTCCGCTTAGGTTTCCTGCTGCATAATTTTTCCACACGTGTGCGCCGCTCATTCCCATTTTTCCTGGAAAACCAAGCATGCTTGCGATGTCATCCAATGGGGCAAACGCCTTGTTTTGATAGGCGGCGAGCACGTCCATTAAATCAAGATGGCGGTAATGGAAGCGATTTAAGTAATTATTCCAGCGAAATGCTTGCTGATGCTCGCCCACCTCCCAGTAGGTTGGCGCTTGGATCCCATGCAGGAGGGCGCGATAATGGAGTACTGGAAGATCAAAACCGCTTCCGTTCCAGCTGACCAGGGTTGGTGTATGTTTATCAAGGCCCGTAAAAAATCGCTGAATTAACTCAGGTTCTTCTGACGACTCATCGCCGAGCGACCACACTTTGATTTGGTCGCCATGGCTCATGACGATTGAAATGGCTATTATTTTTTGCAGGTAATGAGGAAGAAAGTCGTTTCCCACTTTTGCTCGTCGCAAAGCAAAAAGAGCTGAGGCGGTGTCTTCATCAGATAAGCCGTGAAGATCATAGAGGCGTCGCCCTGAGTCGAGATCGGGGATTGTTTCAATATCAAAAACGAATACCATCGAGGTCTTCCTTCATGAACAGTTGCTGGGAATAGCCAGTGTAATTTATTCAAGGTATGATCGCCGCAATAATACCTATTGGGATAGTTTACTTGCATGTGGATCAAAAAAATACTTTTGTGCGGCCTTGTGTTGCTTATTTCCGGGTGTGTGACTCAACCGCCTCGGGATGTGAATAATATTTGTCATGTGTTTAACCAATACCCTCAATGGTATCGCGATTCAAGAGATGCTGAGCGCCGGTGGCGTGTTCCGGTGCCGGTCCAAATGGCCATTATGCATCAAGAGTCAAAATTTGATGCGCAGGCGCAACCCCCGAGGACTAAATTACTCTGGGTTATTCCTTGGTCGCGTCCTTCGACTGCGTATGGGTATTCGCAAGCGTTAAATAGTACCTGGGCACTGTATAAACAGTCGAGTGGAAGGCCGTTTGCCTCTCGAGAAAGCTTTTCTGATGCCGTGGATTTTATGGGTTGGTATGCGAATCAGGCACATCGGAGAGCTGGGATCGCTCGGAGTGATCCTTATGCGCTTTACCTCGCTTACCACGAAGGTGTGGGCGGTTACATGAATAGGACGTATTTACGTAAACCGTGGTTGGTTCAAGTGGCCCATAAAGTTCACGCGCGATCGCAGGTTTATAAAGCTCAGTTGGATCGATGCCAACATGCATTGTCAGCTAACAGGTGGTATCGACGATGGCTGTAGGGCTTGATTGGCACGTGACAACGGTGAGATGACGCGATAGGATAGTTAGGTTTGATTTATGCTTTAGGGGAATGGATGGAAACAATGCGATTTATGTTGCTCGGTGGTCCAGGCGCTGGGAAAGGTACCCAAGCACTCCGCTTGACCGAGACCTTTAAGATCCCCCAAATATCTACGGGTGATATGTTGCGAGCAGCCATTGCGGCAGGTAATCCGTTGGGATTAAATGCGAAAAAAATTATGGATTCGGGTCAATTGGTGTCTGATGAGATCATTATTGACTTGGTAAAAGAGCGTTTAACGCATGCCGATTGTGAACGTGGTTTTTTATTGGATGGTTTTCCGCGCACGATTGCTCAAGCTGAGGCATTAAGGCACGCAGGAATTTTTCTTGATCACGTGATTGAGGTCGCTGTTGATGATGAAGAGATTGTTAAACGAATTACGGGACGTCGCACACATCTGGCGTCTGGCCGTGTCTATCACATAGAATATCACCCGCCTAAACAAGACGGCATGGATGATTTGACTGGGGAGCCGTTGGTTTTACGTAACGACGATCGTGAGGAAATTATTCGAAAGCGTTTGGAGGTCTATCATCATCAAACAAAACCATTGGTCGCCTATTATCAAGCCTGGGCTAAAGAAAACAAACCCAACTCCCCCGTGTTTCACCAAATCAACGGCGCAGGGGATGTGGACACTATTTTTAAGAGTATTCTCTCAATGTTAACCGGCCAGGAGGCATTATGACGGCACAAGGCGTCGTGAAGGTATTAAGTGCAAGTGAACTGAATGCCTTACTTGAACAACCCGTGATTGTGTTCGTTGATTTTTGGGCCACGTGGTGTGCCCCATGTCGACAATTCGCCCCGGTCTATGCGCACGTCGCAGAACAACATGAAGGCATTGTGTTTGCAACAATCGACATTGAAAAAGAAACGGCGTTAGCTGAGGAATTTCACATTCGATCCATTCCTCATCTCATGGTGTTTAAGCACGGAATAGCTATCTATTCCGAGTCAGGCAGTGTCCCTGAGTCGACGCTGAACGAATTAGCCCAGCAGGCAATGGATGTGGATGTCAGTGGTATTCGTCAGCAATTGAATGAAGAAGGGTTGGATTAAGGTAGTTTTCTAATGCCATTATGCTTGTTTTATCTAGCGTTAAGCCGAGTTTGGTGCGACGCCAGATGATATCATCTGCATTTTTTGCCCACTCGTGTCGAACTAAATAATCAACTTCTGCTTGGTAAAATGTTTGACCAAAGGCTTGACCCAAATCGCTAAGGCACAAGCACTTCGCTACAATCATCGACGCGCGCGTTCCATACGTGGCTAAATAACGTGTTGTTGTTTCAGCATCTAACCAGGGGTACTCTGCGCGGAAATAAGCCTCAAAGGCAGAGTGCGTCATCTGGTTAAATCGCGCTCCGGGTAAGGGTGTTGTGCGTGTTTTTGAGAGGGAAAGATGAGGAAAAACGGGTCGAAGTGTGTTGATGGCTGATTCTGCTAGCTCACGATAAGTCGTCAACTTTCCACTAAAAATCGTGATAGCGGGGGCTGGGTGAGTGGAAAAATGGTAAGCATAGTCACGACTGAGTGCGGTGGGATTTTTTCCTGAAGAGGACACGAGTGTTCTAATTCCACTTGACGTACCGATGACGTCGCTAGGGCTGAGTGCTTTGTTGAAGTAGCGATTGACCACCGCGCACAAATAATTCATCTCCGCAGGCTGAATACGTACTTCATCAGGATTGCCTTGAAACAAGGTTTCGGTTGTGCCCACCAACGTCTGATTGTTATAGGGAATGGTAAACACAATCCGCGCTGCTTCATCCTGCAGTAGGTAGGCATGCTCACCGTCGTAGAGTTTTGGTAGCACGAGGTGGCTACCTTGCACGAGGGTTATGTTGGTGTGCGGAGGAATATTTAATAGGCTACTCACGGGTTCAACCCAAGGGCCGGCGGCATTAATCACCGATCGAGCCTGAATGGTGAAAGAAGGGGCATCTTTGGGTTGTAGGGTTA
>CANISA010000174.1 GCA_947470005.1 Legionellaceae bacterium
AAGAGCTTCCCTTGATTCATGATGTAGGCACGTTCGCAAATATCGAGTGTTTCACGTACGTTGTGATCGGTGATGAGCACGCCAATTTGTTTGTCGCAGAGATGTAAAATAATTTTTTTAATATCAAGCACAGAAATAGGATCAACGCCTGCAAAAGGCTCATCAAGAAGGATAAACGAGGGCTCGATCGCGAGTGCACGGGCAATTTCGACGCGCCGTCGTTCGCCACCGGATAAACGCATTCCCAGCGTGTCGCGTAAATGAGCCAGGTGAAACTCGAGCAGTAATTGTTCGAGGGTTTCCAAACGTTGTGGCTTGGTGAGATCACGGCGGCGTTCTAAGATGGCTAAAATATTATCGCGGACAGTCATTTTCCGAAAAATAGACGCTTCTTGAGGCAAATAGCCAATGCCTAAACGTGCGCGTTGGTCCATGGCTTTTTTTGTGATGAGTGTTTCATCTAAATAAATGTCACCTTGATCGCATGCCAGAAGACCGACCAAGAGATAGAAGCACGTGGTTTTTCCGGCGCCATTAGGACCCAACAGACCCACACATTCACCGCGGTGAATATGAAGGCTGACATCATCGACGACGGTTCGCGTTTTAAATGTCTTTTTTAAATGATGGGCCGATAATGTGCTCATGAGTGGCTCGGTGGATGAATAACAATCGTCGTGCGCTCGCGCCCGTTTTGTTGTGTAGTCACGTGTTGAAGAAGGGTATCATACTTGATTGTGGGTGCGGCGAACGATTGATGGCCCTGAGTGAGCCGTGCATGCCCCAGGAGCTCAATGAGGTGCTGAAGGGGGATATAGCGGATGGTATCAGCATAAGCGTGCAAGGGCGGTTTTTCAAGTGAGGCTCGCGTCCATACGTGCGCTTGTGTGGTTGCGTTACCGTGAGCCACGGCAAGGATGAGTTGATTGTTGGCATTGCCGTTGGTGATAGCGAACGCTGCGCGCACATGGGTGGAGCCTTGGTCTAGTCTGACGTCACCGGTGTAGACTCCGCGATGTGTCCGTTGATTTAACGAGGCAGTTCCTGCGCGCAGATGCACGACGGCGTCTTTGTCACTCGGTAGAGCAAATGAAGGCCACGAGGCAAGGCATAGCAGCCCTAAAAGCAGGGCCCTAACCATGCATGGGCTCATAGGTTGCTCGTGGGTTGTGCAACAAGTTAATGCGGTGCTCGGCGAGGTAGGCGTTCATCCCTGTGGAGTGCATGGCGTTCCCTGCTTGAATCCAGGTGATGTCGGCGTCTGTTGTGGCGAGCTTTTGGTTTGGAATATAACTAATCTCGTCTGTTGAGATGGTGCCTGCTTGATTTTTTTCATAAGCCGCATGGTGAATTAATACGTCATGTTGAAAGGTAATTCGTTCGAAGCCGGTAAGTGACGTGGCTTCTTTTGACTGAATATCCCAGGCGGGCTGGTTAAGTTCAGTGATCATAATCAGCGGATTTTTAAGCCAGTGTTTATTTTGGGAGGGAATGTGATGCATAAAAGGCGCCGTGAGCTGGTGAACAAGCCGCCCTGTTGCATCAAATTGATGCACGGTGAGGGCGGTGACCCGTTGATCGGGTGTGGTCGACAACGTTTGCTCATCCAACCGTTGATGGTGCGGCGTTGATCGGGCTTGGTGCCAGCAAAAGGCGGCTAGTGCCATCAACGCAACGCATAACCACGTTGCATGTTTCGCCGTATTCATACGGTTAAATATCGGTCTAATGCGAGTTCGAATTTGTTTTGAGCATGAAGAATAAAGTCACACACTTCGCGAACCCCTCCGTGCCCCCCTGATTTGGTGGTCTGCCAGGTGGCGGATGCCTTCACTTGGTCGACGGCATTCGCAACAGCAATACCCAGGCCGACTTGTCGAATAATAGGTAAATCAGGCAGGTCGTCACCCACGTAGGCAAACGCCTCATCGTCAAGATTCAGCCGTGTTTTGAGCGTTTGATACGCGTGTTGTTTATTCATTTGGCCTTTAAAATAATGCTGGATCTTCAGTTGTTGCATGCGGTGATCAATGATGGCTGTGGTGGAGCCGGTGATCACGGCGACTTCAATGCCGGCGTACATGAGTAGTTTTAATCCTACGCCGTCAAGCACTTGGAAGGCTTTGAGTTCATTTCCGGCCGCATCTAAATAAAGAGTACCATCGGTGAGCACACCATCCACATCACAGATGAGGCATTTAATTTTTTTTGCTTTCTCAATCAATTCAGACATGATGTTTCCTTAAGATTTTAGACGACGCCTGCGCGGAGTAAATCATGAATGTGTACAACCGCGGTGGGTCGATTGGTATCACTCACGACCACCAGCGACGTGATGCTGTGTTGCTGCATGAGGGCGAGCGCTTCGGCGGCTAGGGCTCCGGGTTGGATACTACGATACTGTCGTGACATGACCTGCTTTAATGGGGTCGTGTTGATGTCGTATGATTGCGTCAGCGTTCGACGGATGTCGCCGTCGGTGTATATTCCAACTAAACAGCCGAATGCATCCAGCACACAGGTCATGCCCAATTTCTTCGCGTTTACTTCAATTAATGCGTCCCGAACAGTCGCCTCTTCATGGATGGTAGGCAGGGCTTCACCGTGATGATAAAGCTCTTCAATTTTTAATAACAGTTTTTTACCCAAAGAGCCGCCGGGATGAGAGCGTGCAAAATCGTCCGCCGTGAAGCCGCGCGCCTGGAGCAAGGCGATGGCCAATGCATCGCCCATAACGAGGGCCACGGTGGTGCTCGTGGTCGGAGCGAGGCCCAGCGGGCACGCTTCCTGGCGGATGCTGACATCCAGATTCACCGTTGCGATGCTAGCCAGGGTTGACTCAGAATTGCCCGTCAGGGTGAGTAAAGGCACGCCCAGGCGCTTTAATAAGGGAAGCAAGGTCACTAATTCATGGGTATTCCCTGAATGAGAAATAGCGAGCACCACATCTTGGCGTGTAATCATGCCAAAATCGCCATGGCTTGCTTCGCCAGGGTGCATAAAAAACGCAGGCGACCCCGTGCTGGAAAAGGTCGCTGCAATTTTTTTGCCAATGTGGCCTGATTTACCCATGCCGGTGACCACAATACGCCCTTGGCAAGCAAGCAATAGCCTGCAGGCGCGCTCAAAGCGCTCGTCGATGCGTTGTGTTAGCTCGAACACAGCCTGGGCTTCTGTTTCAATGACAGCCAGGCCTAGTTTGCAAAAATTCATAGATAAAACGGGTCATAAGATCCAGGTGCCAAGCTTAACACAGTATTTCTTAAGCATACAGACGTCTTCTGATTGGCAATATTTCTCCAGCACGGTGTATACTCAATTCATGACAACCAGGAATGACAAGCGATGCACGATAATTGCGTGGAGATCACCCAGCTTGTGTTCTCGCACCATAACAACCTGATTTTTGATGGGGTGGATTTGGTGGTCAAGCGTGGCAAGATAACAGCGATCATGGGGCCGAGTGGGAGCGGGAAAACCACATTGCTTCAATTAATAGGTGGATTGCTCACGCCTCGCTCGGGTGAAGTGATGGTCGAGGGCCAGTCCATTCATCGTGTGTCGAAGACAGCATTGTATCAAGCACGCCGGAAAATGGGGTTGTTGTTCCAAAATAGCGCGTTATTTACGCATCTTTCCGTGTTTGATAACGTGGCCTTCCCTTTGCGAGAACACACGCGCCTTCATGCGTCGATGGTGCGTGATATTGTTTTGATGAAATTAGAAGCGGTGGGCTTGCGTGGCGTGGCATCGTCCATGCCGGCTCAGTTATCGGGTGGTATGGCGCGACGCGTGGCACTGGCTCGAGCCATAGCACTTGACCCGGCGCTGATGATGTACGATGAGCCCTTCACGGGGCAAGACCCGATCTCAATGGGTGTGCTTGTGAGACTGATTAAACGATTGAATCAATTGCTTCAAACGACGACAATTATTGTGTCACACGATGTGGAGGAAACCTGCTCGATTGCGGACTATGTGTATCTTCTCGCGGGTGGGCGTGTGATAGGGCAAGGTGAGCCACGTGCTTTAAAAGAATCCACTGAACCACACATCAGGCAATTTATGCATGGTGAGGCT
>CANISA010000175.1 GCA_947470005.1 Legionellaceae bacterium
ATCTGCAACAGTCGGCCTATACGTTCTTTTTTACCTTTGACCGCATTATAAATCGTATCACCTGACTTCAGTACACCTGAATACACTCTGAAATATGTCAATGTACCCACAAATGGATCCGTTGCAATTTTAAACGCCAGGGCTGAGAAAGGCGCATCATTAGCAGTCTTACTTGTCGCTGGCTCGCCATCTTAATCGAGGCCCTTCACAGGCGGAATATCAAGTGGCGATGGCAAATAATCAATCACGCCATCTAGTACCGCTTGTACTCCCTTGTTTTTAAAGGCAGAGCCACAAAAAACAGGAACGATCTCATTTTTAATCGTTCGTTGGCGCAAAGCTGCTTTTATTTCTTCTTCCGCCAGCGTTTTGCCTTCAAGATATTTTAACATCAGCTCTTCTGAGGCTTCAGCCGCTGCTTCAATAATCAGATTACGTAGCTCTTGCGCTTGGGCAAGTAAGTTCGCTGGAATAGCTTCGTACTGAAATGTCATTCCTTTCGTATCATCATCCCAAAAAATAGCTTTCATCTTGATTAGATCGACAACACCTTTGTATATCTCTTCAGACCCAATCGGGAGCTGAACAACCACAGGACATGAATTCAGGCGCTGTTTGATCTGTTTGACCACGCGCAAAAAATCAGCTCCCATTCGATCCATTTTGTTAACAAACACAATACGAGGAACACCGTACTTGGCCGCTTGCCGCCATACTGTTTCAGACTGAGGCTCAACACCCGAGACTGAATCAAATACAACCACCGCACCATCCAGCACACGTAATGACCGTTCCACTTCAATCATAAAATCAACGTGACCCGGTGTATCAATAATATTGATCCGATGGCTGGCATACTGTTTGTCCATTCCAGGCCAATAGCACGTGGTTGCAGCAGACGTAATAGTAATTCCACGCTCTTGCTCCTGCACCATCCAGTCCATCGTTGCAGTACCATCGTGTACTTCACCAATTTTATGCGACGTACCCGTATAAAACAAAACGCGCTCAGTCGTTGTTGTCTTTCCGGCATCGACG
The DNA here is from genome assembly GCA_947470005.1 of Legionellaceae bacterium. Classification (GTDB taxonomy): domain Bacteria; phylum Pseudomonadota; class Gammaproteobacteria; order Legionellales; family Legionellaceae; genus JAGVJT01. The sequence continues at coordinate 1,039 of CANISA010000175.1, forward strand.
TGTGCGACGATGCCGATATTACGGTATAAATCTAGTGAAGTCGTTAACACCGAAATCCCCTCTCCCTTAATTCCATCTAAAATGAGCAAATGCTTGGTTAGCTTTTGCCATGCGATGGATATCTTCACGTTTTTTTACTGCAGAACCTTTGCTTTCAAACGCATCAATGAGTTCTCCAGCCAAACGCAACATCATCCCTTTTTCACCACGTGTTCGTGCTGACTGAACAATCCAACGCATGCCTAAAGCAATGCTACGTTCAGTTCGGACTTCAACAGGGACCTGGTATGTCGCTCCACCCACACGACGCGAGCGTACTTCAACCGTTGGCCTCACGTTATCCAGGGCTTGCTCAAAATAACGAAGAACAGGGGAACCTGAATGATTCGAACCAGCAGTGCTGCCTTCTTCCTCATCAGCTTTTTTAGTCCGCTTGAGGCGCTCATCAACAAGGGCCAGCGCTCCATAAATAATTTTCTCAGCGATTGATTTTTTTCCACTGATCATCAACACGTTGATGAATTTAGCTAACAATTCACTATGGTGCTTCGGATCTGGCAGAATCTCTCTCTTTGGGACTTCTCTTCTTCTTGGCATGTCTAGTTCCTACGCTCGATTATTTCTTGTCTTTCGGTTTTTTCGTACCATACTTAGAACGACCTTGTTTACGTTCGCTTACGCCGGACGTATCCAAACTACCGCGCACTGTATGATATCGGACCCCAGGTAAATCCTTTACACGACCACCACGGATAAGAACAACCGAATGCTCCTGCAAATTGTGGCCTTCACCACCAATATACGATGAAACTTCAAATCCATTGGTCAAACGCACACGAGCAACTTTCCGCATAGCTGAGTTAGGCTTTTTCGGTGTTGTTGTGTAAACGCGTGTACAAACACCGCGACGCTGCGGGCATGACTCCAAGGCAGGAACGTTGCTTTTCCTTTTGGTGGCGACGCGCGGCTTTCTTACTAACTGGTTAATAGTAGCCATTTATTGTTAACTCCAAACTGTAGCTTTAGATAATTTCACACGCATAAGGATGCCGGATTCTATATAGGTCTTTCATTGTTGTCAAGTTCATAGAATCCAGCCTTCACTTTTACTTCGTCTTAATGGTCCTGGCGGCTCTCGGCATTGAGCGCCTCGCTCAGCGCATGCTGCACTTCCGTCGCCGTAATCGCATGCCCTCCCTGCTCCTGAGCCTTCGCTCTCGCGCGCTTTGCTTTCCGTGTTTGGTGATACGTGTAGCCTGTTCCTGCAGGAATCAAACGACCAACCATGACGTTTTCTTTCAATCCACGCAAATCATCTACTTTTCCACTCACCGCAGCCTCAGTCAGCACACGCGTCGTTTCTTGGAAAGAAGCCGCTGAAATAAAGGATTCCGTGGCTAATGATGCCTTCGTTATCCCTAATAGATTAGGCGTTCCTTTCGCTTGAATTTTCCCGTCTTTACTCAACTTATCATTTTCTTCAAGCAGCGCGGTCTCTTCAACTTGCTCACCCAAAAGATACTTTGAATCACCTACAAACGTGATGGTACGCTTACGAAGCATTTGACGAACAATTGTTTCAATGTGTTTGTCATTGATTTTTACACCTTGCAAACGATACACATCTTGCACTTCATTTACGATGTAATTTGCCAATGCACCAACGCCTAGTAACCGTAAGATATCATGTGGGCTTGGCGGACCATCAGCAACGACCTCACCTCTTGCCACATGCTCTCCTTCAAACACAGCAATATGTCTCCACTTAGGAATCAACTCTTCGTGCGACTTATGCTCAGACTCTGTGATGATTAAACGACGTTTGCCTTTGGTTTCTTTGCCAAAATTAACAACACCAGAAATTTCAGCCATCACAGCCGCATCTTTTGGCTTTCGTGCTTCAAATAAATCCGCTACTCGTGGCAATCCCCCTGTGATATCTCGGGTTTTTGTTCGCTCTTGAGGAATACGCGCAATCACATCACCAATACCCACGACTTGACCATCCTCAAAATTGATGATCGCATCAACAGGCAAGTAATATTGTGCCGGCACGTTTGTTCCAGCAATAAAGATCTCAGCACCATCATCAGAAACCAGTTTAACAAGCGGACGCATATCACGCCCAACAACACTACGCTGCTTAGCATCGATAACCACAATGTTGCTTAAACCAGTTAATTCATCTGTCTGACGATTCATCGTCATTCCTTCGACCAGATCAACAAACTTTAATTTCCCTGTTACTTCCGAAATCACAGGATGAGTATGAGGATCCCACGTTGCAATCACTTGTCCTGCTTCAACCGAGGAATGATCTTGCACGGTAAGCACAGCACCATAAGGTAATTTATACCGCTCACGCTCACGTCCAAACTCATCCGCAATAGTCACTTCCCCTGAACGAGATACCGCAACAAGCTTACTGTTATCGTGGGTCACTGTTTTAATGTTGTGTAAACGAATCATCCCTTTGTTTTTAATCTGAATGTTGTTTGCAGCAGTGGCTCGTGATGCGGCGCCTCCAATATGGAACGTACGCATCGTCAACTGAGTTCCAGGCTCACCAATGGATTGTGCTGCAATAATACCAACAGCTTCACCGGTATTAACCAAATGACCTCGCGCTAAATCCCGACCATAACACATCGCACACAGCCCAAAGCGCGTTTGACACGTAATTGGTGACCGGACTTGAATCTGATCAATACCCAATTGCTCCAGGTGCTCGACCCAAGCTTCATCTAATAACGTCCCGGCAGTAACGACAGGCTCATCTTGATTAGGTATATACACATCAGCAGAAACCACACGGCCCAAGACACGTTCGTGCAACGGCTCAACAATGTCACCTCCCTCAATGAGAGGCTGCATCAAAATACCCTCTTCCGTTCCGCAGTCCACTTCAGTGATCACCACATCTTGCGCAACGTCCACCAAACGGCGGGTCAAATATCCTGAGTTTGCTGTTTTTAACGCTGTATCTGCTAACCCCTTTCGCGCACCGTGAGTTGAAATAAAG
>CANISA010000176.1 GCA_947470005.1 Legionellaceae bacterium
AAGAGGCTGACAGAGAGCGACAAAAAAATAATACGGTTAAAAAATTAATATTGGACTGGTACACGGGTTACGTGGAAAAGAACATCAAACGACCTGAGACGATCAAAAAACAAATTGATGGCGATATTATTCCGCTGCTTGGTGACAAAGAATTGGATACCCTTCAAACCGTAGATATTACGGCTGCCTTAGATATCATTGTTGAGCGAGGAGCACCAGTTCACGCTAACCGTGTTTTGAGCTCCATTAAACAGGCATTCAATTCAGCAGTCAGCCGAGGTCGTATGCAACATAATCCAGCCGCGTGTATTCGTGCAAAAGACATTGGCGGAGCAGAAAAGCCTCGCGAACGCTATCTTTCGTTAGATGAAATAAAAACGCTTTGGCGATTCTTGGATAGTGACCAAAATCAAATGGCATTACAAACTAAATGCGCTATAAAAATCATTTTGCTAACGGGGGTGCGCACTGCTGAGCTTCGGCTAGCAACGGTTGATGAGTTTGATTTTGAGCTGTCATTGTGGACAATTCCAGCTGAGCATTCGAAGATCGATAGTGTTATGAAAATACATTTAAGCCCACAAGTGAAAGCATTGCTAATGGAGCTTAAAGCGATAAGTAATTCTCGGTATATTTTATCAGGCATTAAAGCCAATACCCCATTAACTGAAAACGCTTTACCACGAGCCATTAAGCGAATAGAAGATCGTATTGGCATACCAAGCTGGACAGCACATGATTTACGGCGCACATTTGCTACGCAATTGGGTGAGGCATTGCATGTTGATCCGGTTGTCATTGAAAAATGCCTTGGTCATAAAATGCCTCGCATCATGGCAACGTATAATAAAAACGAAATGCTGCCTCAACGTAAAGAGGCATTGGATCGGTGGGCAGCTTTTGTAGAAGGATTGTTACAGGAAAACATAATACCGATAACGTTCAAGAAATACATATAGATTCAATCGTAACTGGTGACAGTTTGTCACCGGTTGAAAAGAAACGGTTACACTTTGTAACCACTTGAATGCAATCATCTGAAATGAAGCAGCAGATGGTGACAAACTGTCACCGACTGAATCAGTAGTCAAGTAAAATAAAGGGGAGGGACAATTTGTCCCCCTCCTTTATTTCAAACGGTGACAAATTGTCACGGGTTGCAATAAAGGAGAATAGCGGCCCCACTTTTTGACAAAAAATGTCAGTAAAACTAAATTTTTTAGTCTTTCAGAACTTAAATGTCAATTTACATTTGACACTATAAGTAAATAATACTAAATTTATTAGTACTAACGAACTGAAATGTCAAAATATGAACGCTGCACATTTTTTTGAACAACATCCAGTGTTTACACAAAATGAATTTAATCAATTTTTATTATCTATTGGATCAACGAACCCCAATACTCAAAGAGAGTTGCTGGCCTACCATTTAAAAAAACAACACATTTTACGAATAAAACGAGGTTTTTTTGCGAGTCTCCCCTATGCCTTTCGAGGTTCCATGGAAAATTTTCCGGTGGATCCCTATTTAATCGCTGGGCGTATTAATCAAAATGCTGTTATTGCTTATCAATCAGCATTTGATTTGCATGGAGTTTCGTATTCGCTGCATCATCAATATCTGTCTCTATCCGAGCGCCCTGTTCGTCCCTTTATATTCAACGACACTAAATTTATTGGTTTAGCATTTCCTAAAACATTGATTGAACATCATGCGACGCAGGTTGAAGTGATTTCAGCGGAGCGACAAGGCCTTGAAATACAGGTCACAAGCTTAGAGCGTACGGTAGTCGATGTGCTGGATCGTCCAAATCATGGGGGTGGTTGGGAAGAAATATGGCGCACAGCAGAGCATATTTCTATTTTAAATCTGGATAAGGTTGTTCGATACGCAGAGCTCTTGAATAATGCAACGACTATTGCCAAACTTGGTTTTTTTCTTGAGCAGTTTAAAGAGCAGTTTAGCATTGATGAGCACACGTTAAAGTATCTGGAATCGAAAAAACCAAGTGGGATGCATTATTTAGAACGAAACAAACGAGAGTCAGGGACTTGTTTGCAACGATGGAACCTTATCGTTCCAAACTATATCCTTGAGCGCGCCTGGGAAGAGCCTAATGAAGATTTCTAAAGAAAAACTACAACAAGAAGCCGCAAACACTGGCTTTAAAATGGAGCATTTGGAAAAAGTCTATATGCTTATGGACTTGTTGGAAGACATCGCCTCGTTTCCTCAGCTTAAAGATAAGTTTGTTTTAAAGGGAGGCACCGCCCTTAATCTATTCTTTTTTAACCTGCCGCGCCTATCGGTTGATATTGATTTGAATTACATAGGAGCTGTTGACCGCGACGCAATGCTATCGGAAAGGCCGATATTGCAGAAGGCCATTTCCGCAATTTGTGAGCGACATGGCCTAGCATTAGATCGCAATCCTAATCGCCATGCAGGTGGTAAGATGGTTTGGCGTTATCCCAGTGCATTAGGTCAAATGGGAAACTTGGAAATTGACCTCAACTTCATGTATCGCATTCCTCTCTGGCCAATACAGCTTAAATCATCTTGTATCGTTGGCAGTAAACAGGTGCACAATATTCCAATATTGGATCCACATGAATTATCTGCTGGTAAACTGGCGGCGCTAATCGATAGAAAGACGGGGCGTGATTTATTTGATGCTTATCATTTGTTGACTAAAACCAATTTGGATATGCCGAAACTACGTTTGGCACTGATAGTGTATTCTGCTATAAGCCGAAAAGCTGATTTGCGGCAGCTAACACCCGAGGCGATTTCAGTGGATATAACGGATTTGAATAACCGATTACTTCCTTTGCTGAGAAAAAGTGAGCTTTCATCTATGGGGCGTGCTTCAACATGGGCAGAAAATCTACTCCAGGAATGTCAGAAGGCATTTCAGCACTTCTTACCGCTTACAGGAAGCGAACATGCTTTTTTAGATCAACTATTGGATCAAGGGATAATTCGGCCAGAGTTGCTCTCTGATAATGAGCTTTTCATCGAAAATGTTAAAAATCACCCCGCGATTAGATGGGCCGCTCAGCAAAAGTAAAGAGAAATAAAAAGACATGTCGAAGCATTGATATTATCGCGTATAATCCACTAGCCAAGCTATCCCGACGGGGAGAAATAAGGGCTTCATCACCCCTTCTGCTTGGTGCTTCAAGTGGTGATTGCTTTGATGGAGTAATAAACTATGCTAGTTGATGAGCTACTGAGAAATAATCCTGTAACTCAACATAAAATATTGGGAGTCTTAACCTCCTTTTGTATGGAGAGCCCAGTAAGAATCTGTTTTGACAAACTATCAAAATCAAAAGATCAGTATCTTAGTCTGAATGAAATAGCCTGGTTAGAAGCTATTTCAGAAATGAAATTTGATAGTTTTTGCGTAATTCGATGGGAAGAGCAAGCGCTGCTTAGGCGAATAAATAAACTGGGGGAGTATCTATTTCATATATCCCCTAAGAGCAATATAAATTCTGGATATGAAAATAGCCGGAACGACGAAGTAGAGCGCTTCAAGGAAACACTGAATCGGCGTTTTGTTTCTTCGAAAAAAGCTATAGAGTATTTTACTGCTCTCCGAGCAATAAACGGGCTCGCAACCTATCAAGAGGAAAGGGAAGAGCTTGAGCGGGCAAAGCGACAATTATTTCATTATCAACTTGCTGAAATGAATTTAACTACAGAACTAATAAAAAGTATAAGAGATTGTTGTAGAAATAAACCTGTTGCTCTAGTTCCCTTAAAGTTGCCAAAAACAGTTTGGCTAAAAATTCTGGCTCATTATTTGGCAATTTCATCTAAATCTTACCAAGATTATGTGGATGTTGAATATGATGATCAAAAGCTTTTAAATAACGCTATCAGTATACATAAATTGTTACATGAAAAGCTTAGCGAAATGCTAGGTATTCAATTGAATGAACGATCCTTAATGTCACCAAATCATCGCGAAATAGCGGATAGCGAAGGCATCCTTAATATCGCGGTAGTAGCAATCAATTCTAAACATGAAATAC
>CANISA010000177.1 GCA_947470005.1 Legionellaceae bacterium
AACCACTGTTGCACTTCGTGGTTGAAAGGGCGTTGTACTTAGTGGATGGGATTACTGCCTTACCTATGCAGAATGCTTTGTTGCAGTTGCCCGAAATATTAAAATCACCATCGTTATTATGATCAACGTGGACGTGAGCATTTTTACCCACTGGTGACCCGCAAAATTTCTGCCAACGAGGTGTCGCCTAAAAGCACGCGTTTGAATCCATCTTCCCGAATAGTCAACACGTCAGGACGTAAATAAAGCTCAATCGACGGAATGCTTTCATTGCGGTGGATCATGCCGCGCAACGTTTCATCAATAGGAATTAATTCATAAATGCCTGTTCGACCGCTGTAACCGGTATGATGGCAGGCCTCGCAGCCTTTGGGCTGAAAAATACGAGAGCAATCGGTTTCAACATCAAGACACATCAGCGTGCGCTCATCTTCATGCAGTACATGCGGTATTTTACATGGATCACATAGCCGTCTAACCAAGCGCTGCGCAATTAAACCCACGATGCTCGATGACAAGAGAAACGATTCAACGCCCATGTCATGTAAACGCGTCAATGCACCTAGCGCACTGTTTGTGTGTAATGTCGACAACACTAAATGACCCGTCAAACTCGCTTGAACCGCGATCTCCGCGGTTTCCAAATCACGGATTTCACCGATCATCACGACATCGGGATCTTGACGCAAAATAGCGCGTAATCCTTTGGCAAACGTCATTTGAACTTTCGTGTTGACTTGCGTCTGACCAATGCCAGGCAAATCATATTCGATAGGGTCTTCTATTGTTAAAATATTCCGACTGACTTGGTTTAGCTCGGTTAACATGGCATACAAGGACGTTGTTTTCCCTGAGCCCGTGGGTCCCGTTACCAGTAAAATTCCATGCGGCTCTGCAATCATTTTGCGAATGGTTCGCAATGTGGGCGCAGGCATTCCTAATAGACTGAGATCCAATTGTGCTGTTTGTTTATCTAAAATTCGAAGTACAATCCGCTCACCATGATTGGATGGTAGCGTCGAGACACGAACATCAATGGCATGACCACCAATTTTAAGTGAAATACGCCCATCTTGGGGAATGCGTTTTTCTGCAATATCAAGCTTAGCCATGACCTTTACACGTGAGATAACTAACGGCGCTATTCCGCGATGAATCTCAAGAATTTCTTGTAATACGCCATCCACGCGGTTACGTACCAACACGCGATTTTCATACGTTTCAATGTGTATATCCGATGCTTTTTGTTTGATAGCTTGTGTGAACAACGCATTCAACAAGCGAATAATCGGTGCTTCGTCCTGCGTATCCAACAAATCCTCACCCACGGGCAATTCGCCTGCAAGCTTCATCAGATCAAAATCCCCCTCCATCCCTTCCGCTGCATCCAAGATAGACGATTGAGACTGATACACATGCGCCAAGTGCTGCTGAAACTCCACCGCAGTAACCTCGTGCAAGGACACCGTGACTTGGACAAAACGCTCAACTTCCGCCAAAATTTGAAAGGGTGTGTTTGGCAAATGGTAAACACAAGCAACCCCTTCCGGCGAGACACCCGAAACAACAACCCCTTGCTTCTTTGCAAAGAGATAGGGCAGTCGAGGTGTTTTGTCTTTGATGTCCATGCGTTATTTGGTCATCGTCGCGTGGCGATCCGCCAGAAGACAAAAAGGCTTCGGCAGCTTATCATCATGCAAACGAGGAAGAACTGTGTTGCGATCGGTGGCATTAAATTGCTCCTGCGCACGGGCGATATCTAATTGATCTCGCCGAGCATCACTGTATTTTCCACCCGTCACATGTAATGCGTCTTGCTCTGTTCGTAAAATAACAGGACGAATAAAGACCATCAGAACTTTTTTCTCACGGTTGACAATGTTGTGTTGGAATAAGCGCCCAACACCAGGAATATCGCCCAAAATTGGAATACTAAAGTTATCATTACCTACGCTGTCTTGAGCAAGCCCCCCTAACACAACCACATCGCCACTTTCAACATGCACAGACGTCATGATCGCACTGATATTAAACGTGGGATTCGTGGGCGAATCCGCTGTTGACGCGGGATCAAGGCTATCATTCCCTTGATCTATTTGCATTTGAATGCCCTGCCCGCGCGTAATTTGTGGTCGTACGTACAAATGCAAGGCAACGTTCATTCGGTCAAACGTCGTATAAGGGCTTGCTGTGGTTGTCGCATTGGCGTTATTGGGATAAGACGAGGTGGCAACGGATACCTGTTTCCCAATCAAAATTTTAGCCTGCCGATTATCCAACACCACCACCGATGGCGTCGATAAGATGTTGGCTTTTCGCTTCCGTGATAACGCATAAATTTGCGCTTGAATCTGAGCAATCGAGGCATGATTAATAATGGCAAACCCCGGCCGAAAGACATCTTTCTTAATGGTTCCCCACTCAGCGCCAAGACTCAACAAATCACTCTCATTGATTTCAGCAACCAGGGCTTCAATAAGCAATTGCGCCGGTTTAATGTCGAGCTGATGAATCACCGCTTTTAAGGTACGAATCACCGTAACAGGCGCATTGATGATCACTGAATTGGTATTGGGTTCAGCAATAATCTGAATGGTTGGCTTGCTCGAACCCTCGCTCTGAGATGACCCGCCCGGCGTGCCATTTGGCATTGCCGCATTCATCGAAGCACTCGGGCTCATTACACCAGATGGACCACCAGCCAGGTTTGATTCCGGATTCGTGCTGTCAAGTGTCGGGCGCGTGACGGTACCAATGGTTGTGCCCACCGTCCCGCTGAAGCTGGCCTGTGCAATACCAGCTAAGATAGGAACGACATCTTCCGCACGCAAATAACTTAAATAAATAACCTGGGTATTGCCATCGCCTCCATTCGGTCGTTGTTTATCCAATTGTAGGATAAGCAACCGAAGCTTGAGGCGCTCTGTTTTGGTCCCACTTAACAAAATTGCATTGCTTCGATCGTCTGCTGACAGCGAGGTTTGTTGATTTGATTTAACCAGATCTTTCAGTGTGTTGGCCACATCCATCGCCAAGGCATAACGCAAAGGAACAATATCAATCCCATTAACTGACGAGTTATCCACTTGGCTGATGATTGACGCCAATTGCCTCATGTTGCTAGCTCGCCCTGTCAAAATAAGCATGTTTGAGGGAGCATAAGCAGACACCGTGCTCCATTGCGGCATCAACGATCTCAATACAGGGACCAATTGCTCCGCTGATCCGTATCGCACTGGAATCACTTGGACCATCAGGTCGTCGCCACGCGGAGGAACTTTTAATTGCGTGAGTTGATCAGACGACTCGCCTCGCGAATCCATAATAGGAATAATTTTGATCACGTTACCACTGGGGACCGCGGCATAACCTGCGACCTGCAACATGGAAAGAAACACCGGATACAGCTCTTTGTTTGACAATGCATCGGCAGAAACAATGGAGACCGTTCCCTGCACACGAGGATCAATCAAAAAATTCTTACCGGTCGCACGGGACACCTCAGCAATAACGGAGCGAATGTTCGCGTTACTTAGATTCCAGACGTGATCGGGATGGCCTTCGGGCGACACGGTTTCTTTTACAGGGGGCTTCCCGGCTGGAGGGATAGGCGCAGGGGAAGGCTGTGAGCTCGTCGTCGTGGGTGGAACGCCCACCATGATCGATTTTACAGGTGCTTGGTTCGTTATAACCGTGGCTTGCAACAGCGAAGAACACCAAAGTGTCAACACACAAAAGGTAACAATTCGCATGAAACAATCACATTAATCAGGGTTTCACATCATAACTAAATTCGCCTCAGCGCAATAGCCTTTTTCTTAATCCATGGATAAAAAAGTTAAAATAAGTAATATGACGACAGGACCCTCTGAATCACGTTATAATCTGACCTTCCCACCATATATACCATCTCTCCCCATGAAAAAAACCACTTATTTCTGGCGTAAAGGCTTTTGGGGCCTCTTAAGCTTCTGTTTTCTGATCCTCGTGTGTGTGGGGCTTCTTTATGTGTATTTGGAAAGTCAGCTGCCCGATGTTGAATCCCTT
>CANISA010000178.1 GCA_947470005.1 Legionellaceae bacterium
CGAGATAAAATCAAAACGGAATTAGGCCGCCTGAATGAGTGGGATGATTCAACGAAAAACATTCAAACGCTGGAGGGGTTGAAAGCTTGCCTTGATGCCTATTTTCACAATGCATTCAACATGTCATTTGAGTCACTGCAATTACACTGCAATTATGAATTTCATATCTACAAACAGATTAACGGAAAAAACTTTGCAAGCAGATCAGCTGAAATCTTCCGAACAGAGATAACAAACATATTTATGAGGGCGCTGACTGAGGAGCAGAACCGCCTCGCCCCCTTGGCCAGCAATAAACAAAAGCTAGCAATGCATAATCTTGCTACGCGCCTCACCGACCTGTGCCTGGCCTACACCACGCAAACAAAAGAATTAACGATCGATGTTAATCTATTTGTGGATCAAGCAACGCACATTATTGAGGAACAAGTCTCCTCGCCTCTGTTTCAAAAAACACCGTTGGAGAAGGCCTGGTCCGCTTTTATCAATAAACTCATATCCTGCCTCGCCGACATTAAACGTTTTTTCATAGGAAAAGACAGTGCTCAGGCCACGCCACAAACATCCCTGGTGAACGACCCTTCGTCCGGCATGGAAACGTTGCACTCCCCACGAATGATTCAACTTCAATTGAGGAGCATAAAAAGCCAATTAGCAACATTATCTATTTCCTTAAGTGATAGCTCACACGCCACGAATCTCATTAAAAACATACAAGATTTCATTCATTTAATTGATGCAATGGAGCGCGTCCGGAAATATCCAGGCACGTATAACCAACGCTACACCAAAGAAATAGCGGATCAAGTGGCTATATTTTCAACTAAAATAGATCAATTATCAGCCGCGTGTATTCAATCCTTCGACAGCGACGACGCATTACAAGAAAAAGTAAGCAAGATTGTCAGCTATATTCATCCTATTTATACGGACGCGAGCACATTAATGAGGGTACATAACCGCTCAGATCCCCTTCGTCCTGAGTGATTAAAAAAGACGATAAATGGGTCTACCTAAATTGCCGGTTCTGTCGCAAAAACTTTTGAAAGCGAAAAACGAGTATATTCCGGGCAAGCTTAGGCCGCCAGCGCACTAAACTGCTCAAAAATTGTAATTTGGCGACAGAACCACATTTCGACCGAATGTGGGCTATAATTAAATCATCAACACTGTTCTTAACTTAAGGAATTGATATGCCTTTATCAGCTACTACTGAACAAAGCCTAACGGATGTCAATGCAATGAGCGATCATGAAGTTCAGGTTGCAGCTAATCTAAAATTAGTAAGTCAAAATTTGCAAGGACCTTATGCAATTAAAAAATCTAGCTATCATACAGGTCCTCTATATTCCTTTGATATCCCGGAACCTAAAGATGCTAAAGATCCAAAAAAATTAGCTTCTCTGACGGGAATGAGTGAAAAGGATTGTGATGATTTTATCAAGGCTAATAAGAATAGAGATGCCGTTGAAGTACAGAAAATACTAAAGAAAAATGGTCTTGGAGAGGCATTGGGACAGGGTGGCTTTCGATTATCGCTGGAAACGGATAGGGCTTACGAAGCTAGGATGATAAAACAAGTCACTCTTTTAAAAAATATTATTAGTGGAGGGAGCAATGTTCTGAGTATTCAAGAGCAGCCCTATGCAGGCATCGATACGCGCCGAAGTGCTATATTTGCTCGTGTTATGGCGAACGCAGGTTATGTAAGTGTTGCAGCTCAAGATCAGCGTGATGTAGGCATTTGGGTAAAAAAAGAGCTTACTAGCAAGAGCCGACGAATTGGTAATAGTATCCTAGGTAACACTCTTATTAGTAGCGTTACAGACATACCATTGAGAGGATGTGCCGCTGAAGTGGAAGGCGTATTATGTATTAATTTGCATACTGAGCGAGCAACGAATAAAGAGACAGTTGATGCTCTTCTTAAGTTACATAAAAATGCAGTGGACTATTCAAGAAGTAAAACGCCCCGATTAAAGGTATCAATTACGGGAGATATGAATTTATTTCAGTTAGATCCTACTCAAAAAAAACGCTTAGAAGACAACGGTTTCACATTAAAAATTGTCAAAGGCCAGGAGAAATTTGCAGAACACTCTGGTGGCAAGCCAACGTATGAGGCTTTCTTTGAAGACAAGGGGTTACCTAAAAAATCGGCAACTCTGACTACCCCTGCACAGGTACCACCACATTCTAAGCCAAGTATACCTTCTGCATCATCAATAAAACCAAGCGGTCTTGTTCCATTTCAAGTTGATTTTCAAAAAAATGGTAGTGCAATTTCTTCTAGAAATCAGGCAATTAAAATTCTAGATGAAGTAGCTAGATTACATGCTAATGGAGCTAAAACTGTTGGGATTACCTACTCTGCAAATCAAGATCAAACAGCACAAATTTTAAAAAATTACAAGACTGGGAGTTGGAAAACAGGTACAGCAGGAGCTAATCAGGCATCTGTAATATCGAAAATCGAAGAGTTATTAGCTGAACCAAAATATCAACACTTACAGGGCATATATCGAACTATTCCTATTACAACGATGAAATACAACAGTCAAGGACAAGCAGTAGTGGCTGATGATGCTTCAGTAAAGCAAAGTCTTAGCAATGCTTCTCAATTTATGGCTAATGGAGGCGTTTTATTAGGTTGGAGAAATCAAAGTACTCCTGCGGGACAATTAGCAATTGGCGGTGGGGTGGCTGTTAATATGCAAACAGCGACACAAAAACAAATGATTAGCCATTGGGTACAGAGCCATCTATCACCATTATCTAATTTGGCACAAGCTACGCCGCTTACAGCTCCTCCACTAGTAAGCAAATGGAGCAAAATTAGACCAGCAATAGAGGCTAGTGATCATGCTGCTGCTCCACCTACTAAAGCAAGCTGCTTTACAAAAAGCGGCCCTCGAGCAAGTAATTCAGGATTGTCTTTACAACATGTTGAACAGTGCTTACAAAGAGGCATAATCCCTATTATTCATGAGGGTAAAACAGCTTTGGATGACCACCTATTAAGCGACAATCCTAGCAGATTAAAAACATCTGCTAATTTACTCACTAGATATTCAGTAAAAGATATAATGGGAGATCTTAATACCATTGTCACAGTAACGATGGTTGATAATACCAGATCCAATATTCCCAGACACGACAGTACCGCGATGAAAATACAGTTCAGCTCAGATGCTGAAGCAAAAATTTTTTCTCAAAAACTACTTAAAGAACATGGAATTCATAGTCTTACATTTGGTCAAGGAGTAATGAAAAGCCCACAAAATGGCGCTATTTATTTAACTAAAGAGGACCTGGAAAAAATTACCGCTCATTCTGCTCTCACACAAACGGTAGGCTCAGGCTCCATAGCCTATCAAGTAATGGCCAACTCCCATGAAAAAAGCAAAACTCATGAAATAGATGTTAGGGATGATGATGAGGATCCATTAGATGATAAAATGAGCTTTCATTAAAAATAAGTCAAGAAGGGTGGTTTTGTCGCAAAAACGTCAAGAAGCGGGTAGACACTTTTATTTTCAAACGGGCTCAAGGCGATGCCCTGAGTATATCACCAAAATAAATTGAGTCGCTCCATTGCTTGATTAAATCAATGAGATAAAATTATTTTCGCTGAAAAACCATTCACCCACTGGGTGAAACAAGGGAGGCTCTTGGCGTCTTTGCGTTGAACTGTACAATATCACGCCATAGCAGGATTGAACCTTTCGAAGCCAGTCAAATCCAACATTAATCGTTGAAATAGTCGAGTGACATTACTCAAGCCATAGCATCGTCTTTTTAGAACCTTCACTTTATTATTAAATCCTTCAACAAAACCACTGTTGTTGCCCGGAATATACTCGTTTTTCGCTTTCAAACGTTTTTGCGGATAAAGCAACATTTGTTCTGTAAATTCAGTTTTACTCCCAGTTTAGTTGGCTAAAATTCAAACAGATCTCTCTTTTTTCACAAAAACTCAATCAATATAGCCTGCACTCTTCAAGAAAATTAGCATTTAACCCCAATAGCTCATAAGAATAAACA
>CANISA010000179.1 GCA_947470005.1 Legionellaceae bacterium
AGGCCCTAATATAAAAAGCGATTTCATTGAGCAGATATTACCACACACAACATCAGTGGACGCATCTCCCCGGCCCGAACGGATCGGGGGGGTGTTGGGGCTCGTTTGCACTATTCAAGTTACTGTACTAATATTAATCAATCATGGGTTGAGAGATAGATTTTTCTCTTGTGTTGGTGCGATCCATTCGGGAATAGTCGATCATGACGCGCACAAATAACCAACGGACCATGACTGGATATTTAATAAAAAGGAGTTGATTATGAAAATATCAATGATATTGCCTGCTATTGTTTTATGTGCCTCTGCATGTGCATTGAGTGTAAGTGCTCTAGCAGGAACGACGGTTGTTGATCCTGTCACAGGATTTGTGCATGCCACTGGAGCAGCTGTGACTGGTGTTGGTCATGCTGCTGTTGGTGTGGTGGGTGGTGTTGCACACACAACGAGTAATGCTGTTACGGGTGTTGCACATACCACGAGCAGGGCTGTCACAGGTGTTGCTCACACAACAGCTGGCGTAGGTCGAACGTCCACGACGGTTGTGCATCACACGTCTCGCTAGTGGTGTTGAGCTATCCAGTTAAATTCAATTTTAATTTAGTCAATGCACCCAATGGAGAACCATGGGTGCATGGGCGGAGTTAATCGTATGAAATATAAACCTTGATAAGGTCATTGCACGATGGTGCAATTTCGCTATATATGGTGGTATATTTGACGCGGTATTGGGAACTACAGCTTTTGCGGTATTGGGAATTACAGCTTTTGAAAATCAGACGTTACGACAACGCTTGATTGATAAAGAAAACGAATCTGGCAATGGAAACCTATTGCAAGAGATACAAAACATTCGTGCGACACGGGTTTCTCGTGAGGGGATGGCAGAGTCCCGTAGCAGAAGTCCATCTCCATCAGACGTCAGTGACGTGTCAATAACGCCCCGCAATCCTGGCCATTGATTTATATTGACACGGATGTCAATACCCATTTCAAAAAACCAAGATCTTTACGGGGTAAGTCAGGATACGTGTGCAAATGGGAAATACTCTGTTACTTCAATACTAATCAAGAGGTTATGTGCCGTTGTGTACCGGTGAGGACTGTTATAAAAAGTCTCAATGGTACCGAGGGTCGGACTCGAACCGACACGGTGTCACCACCACCGGATTTTGAATCCGGCGCGTCTACCAATTCCGCCACCCCGGCACAGGCGGCCATTATAACAAAGAATGTGAAGGATACAATGGGGGTAATTAAAAAAGCGCTTGCAGAACCAGCTCGTGCAAGGTCGTATCGGCTTTGGCTAAAGAGAGGGTGTGCTTTAGATCGTTCAATCGTGCTTGCATGTCTTTCGTTGCGTCAGGATCACTTAAGAGCGACGAGACTACGCGGGTTAATTCTGTGGGGTTACAGTCATATTGCAATAACTCGGGAACGATCATGCTGTTCTTAAGTAAATTACACAAGCCTAAGTATTTAACGCGGATTAGTTTAGACGCAATAAGGCACGTCAGAAGCGATACTTTATAAATAATACACATGGGTTTGCTGAGCAGGGCGCATTCGAGTGAGGCGGTGCCTGAGCTAACAACAACACAGTCACTACAGGTTGCTACGTCAATGGCATGTCCCTGGATGAACGTGCACGGTGGTGCGTGGGAGGGCCAATAGGATTGGATCAACGCGAGGTCGATGGTGCCTGCGACGGGGATCACAAAATGCAGGTCTGGATAGCGCGTTGCTAAGCGAATGGCTGTGTCGCGCAGGACAGGCATGTGGCGTTCAATTTCATTGATTCGACTGCCAGGCAGCATGGCCACAAGTCGTTTATCGCGAGGAAGTCCTAATGACGCGCGTGTTGGCTGCGTGCTTTCAGCTGAGTCTATGTGGGTAACTAAAGGGTGACCTACAAAGGAGACCGGGACGCCGGCCTGCTCGTATAGTGTTTTTTCGAATGGGAAAATCACGGCCATGTGATCAACGCACTCACGAATGAGGTTGATACGACCTGGCTTCCATGCCCAAATTTGCGGGCTAATGTAGTATAAAATGCGGATCCCAAGTGTACGCTTAGCAAACCGCGCGAGACGGAGGTTAAATCCAGGATAATCCACCAAGATCAGCAAATCAGGTTTGTTTTCTTTTAAATGAGCGCAGATTGAGCGGTAAGCTTGCCGAATAACACGTAAATGACGCAGAACCTCGATAAATCCAGTAACGCCAAAGCGCGCAAGATCGCTTAATAGGAGAACGCCTGCGGCTTGCATGTGCTTGCCGCCAATGCCGGTGATTTCGATGGATGGGTGACGGGATTTTAGTTGACGAACCAACGTTGATGCGTGTTGATCACCTGATTCTTCACCGGCAACAATGACCAGTCGCTTAAGCGGCTGCATGTCGTTCGGTTAAGTTAAGATCAATCAGAGCAGTGATTTTTTCGGCGGTTGCCAGTGCGGCACATCCTTCTTCACCGGTAACCAGCGGGGTCGTATCATCTACGATGCATTGCACGAAGGCTTTAATTTCTTCGAACAACGCGTCTCCCGGTTCAAAAACGGATTGGTGTCGGATGACATCTGGGATCCCTGGAAACATTTCACCTTCACCCTTTTCAAAAATCGCAAATTGTTTGTCTTGATAATCGATAGAGATGTAAGTGTTTCGTTGAAAAATACGTGTTTTTCGTTCTGTTTTGAAGCTTATTCGACTGGCGGTCACGTTGGCCACGCAGTGGTTCTCGAAGGTGATTCGAGCATTTGCGATATCGATGGACTGAGATAAGACCGGTGCACCTTGTGCATCAATCGTTTTGATGGGGCTTTTAACGATCGTTTGTATGATGTCAATGTCATGAATCATCAGATCAAGAATAACATTTACGTCAGTGCCACGTGGGTTAAAGGGTGCTAGTCGATGTGATTCAATAAAAAGAGGATGGCTCAGATGCACGTCGAGTGCTAATCGGGCTGAATTAAAGCGTTCCAAATGACCCACCTGTAATTTAACACGGTGGACTCGAGCGAGCTCGATTAATTCGAGTGCTTCAGCCACGGTTTCTGTGATGGGTTTTTCAATTAAGACATGGATACCTTTTGCCAAGCAGGCGCGTGCGATGGCATAGTGCTCCTGGGTGGTGGCAGCAATGCTTACTGCATCAACGCGGCCAAACAAGTCGTGATAATCAAGGTATGCGGGCACGTTAAGTTCACGAGCAACAGACTCCACGAGCGTTGAATTTACGTCGCAGACAGCGACCAGATCTGCATGTTCCAATTTTTGGTATTTTTGTGCATGAAATCGCCCAAGGTACCCAACACCAATGACCGCGCATTTGATTTTGTTCATAGCCTAATATCAGAAGAAAAAACACATCGTATGACCGAAGGTAAAGGATTTTACATGAGGGTTACACCTCAAGGCAAGAAAGTTTGGTTATATCGGTAATATACGTCTCGCGAATCGCGTGGAAAAACGCCTCAAGAAATAGCTGAAGTATTGATGCTTGATATAGACACGATAGGTAATTATCGAAAGCGTTATAAAGCAGACGGTGTTTCCGGTTTATTGAAGAGTAATTATTTTGGCAGTAAACCGATTACCTCTTCTCCCTACGTCCCGCTGACAAGCAGCGGGACGTAGGATGGATGGTATTATGTGGTAAATCGCATCAACTGATCGGCAGTCAATGCCAACATACCAAACATCAGGTGCGCCATAATTTTACTATGGCCACGTACTCGCACAAACACGCCACCAAACTCATCTTTGAGTCTTGCATTAATTCGTTCAGCTGTAGAACGTTCCTTATATCGCTAAGCCTCATGCGGATCAAATTGACGCTCGTCATTTGGGCCTCGGTGATTATAATCAATCAATCGAACATGCCCAAGCTGCTTGCTGTGTTCACGGATAATCTCTTCAACTTTCGAAGCCCTACGTCCCGCGGCTAGTCCGCGGGATCCAGGGATCTTGCTTAATGCACAAGCCTGTTGCACAGAGATAG
>CANISA010000180.1 GCA_947470005.1 Legionellaceae bacterium
GCATTATTTGCTCAATGTATTGATTTGGCTACCTATTTTGGGTGGTGCGTTTGTGTTGTTTACGGGTGATGACAACAATCCAAATGTTGCGCGTGTCGTGACGTTATTTACTATTGTGCTTAGTTTGGCTCTTTGTTACCCGTTGTTTGATCGGTTTGACCTGTCGGTATCTGGCATGCAATACATTGAGGACGTGCCTTGGATGCCTTCATTGGGCATTCATTATCACTTAGGTATTGATGGGTTGTCGTTGTTATTGATTGCCTTGAGCGTGTTTACTAATTTAATTGTCGTGCTTGCCACGTGGAATAGCATAAAGGTTCGCGTTGCTCAGTACATGGCCTCTTTCCTCATCATGCAGGGGCTTTTGGTGGGGGTCTTCGCCTCGATGGATGCCATCGTGTTTTATTTGTTCTGGGAGGCGACTCTCATTCCAATGTACTTGATTATTGGTATATGGGGTTCGGACAACCGCGTGTATGCCGCTATTAAGTTCTTTTTGTTCACGTTCTTGGGTTCGGTGTTGATGCTCGCGTCATTTTTATATTTAGGTTATTTGACGGGCTCATTTAACATTGAAACGATGTATGCCGCCCAATTGACCATGACGGAACAAACCTTAATTTTCATTGCATTCTTCTTAGGGTTTGCGATTAAAATTCCTATGTTCCCTGTTCATACTTGGTTGCCTGATGCACATACTGAAGCCCCAGCGGGTGGCTCCATTGTCTTGGCGGCTATTTTGCTCAAGCTTGGTGCGTATGGATTTATTCGATTTTCCTTACCGATTGTGCCTGATGCTTGTCATCATTATGCTTGGATTATGGTGGCCTTGTCGCTGGTAGCCGTGGTGTATGTTGGCCTGATTGCTCTCGCTCAGCAAGACATGAAGCGTTTGATTGCGTATTCTTCGATTTCTCACATGGGGTTTGTGACCTTGGGCTGCTTTGCAGTGTTTGCGATTGCCGATCGAACGAGCGTGCAAAGTGCGGGCCTTTTATTGGAAGGGGCCATTATTGTGATGATCTCGCATGCCTTTGTTTCAAGCGCGATGTTTGCTGGTGTGGGCTTTATTTATGATCGCATGCATACGCGTCAAATCAGTGATTTAGGCGGCATTGTGAATACCATGCCCCTGTTTGCTTCGTTTTTTATGTTGTTTGCAATGGCGAATGCAGGACTCCCAGGAACCTCCGGGTTTGTTGGTGAATGGATGATTATTTTAGGCAGTATCAAAGCCGGATTTTGGATCGCGTTTTGGGCGGCATCGACCCTCATCATTGGGGCAGGTTATACCTTATGGATGTATAAGCGCGTTATTTTTGGCCCGATAGCCAATGAGCGCGTTGCTGCATTACGCGACCTGTCGGGTTTTGAAACCAGCGCATACGTGTTGTTAGCCGTCATGGTCATCGGCATGGGGGTCTACCCCAAACCCATGCTAGACTACGTGCATCAAACGGTCAGTGATACGTTGGCAGAAGCAAACAAATCTAAATTGTAAGGCTAAGAAGACATGATTGGATTACTCGACCATTTTCACCTGGCGTTGCCTGAAATCACGGTGCTTATCACGGCTTGTCTGGCTCTGTTAGGCGATCTCTTTTTTCCCCGCTCCAAGGGCTCGGTTGCATTTCTCGTGGCGTGCTGTGGTTTAATAGTGGCCGCCGTGCTGAGCTTTTTGTTTTTGGGTCAATCAAGTCACTTCCTTTTTCATGGCCTCTTCGTGAGTGATGATGTGGCTCACTTAATGAATATTTTTATTGCGCTTGCCGTGTTCCTCAGTTTTATTTATTCCCAACATTATTTGGTGGAACATGAGATCCCACAAGGTGATTATTATGTTTTAGGACTTTTTTCGACGGTTGGGATGATGACGCTGGTGTCTGCCCATTCCTTGCTAACCATTTATTTAGGTTTGGAATTATTGTCTTTACCATTGTATGCACTCACGGCGATCCGAAGGACACAAGGGGATGCGTCTGAAGCAGCGATGAAATATTTTGTGATGGGCGCGATTGCCTCGGGCATGCTCCTCTATGGAATTTCACTTCTTTATGGGGCGACCGGTAAACTTGATCTGCAGGACATTGCGTTAGCAATTGCAGCTGATTCGCTTACAGAGCATGGCTTGCTTACTTTTTCGCTGGTATTCATCGTAGCAGGCGTCGGCTTTAAGTTGGCGGCAGCGCCTTTTCACATGTGGGCTCCGGACGTCTACGAAGGTGCGCCGACTCCTGTCACGCTGTTTATCAGTGCAGCACCTAAAATTGCAGCCGTAGGCATGACGCTTCGCTTGTTGACGGAGGGCTTGGTTGACCTGTCTCATGATTGGCAGCACCTGGTGTTAATTATGGCCCTGTTGTCGACTGGCCTCGGTAATTTACTCGCAATCGCACAATCGAATCTTAAGCGTTTATTTGCATACTCTGCTATATCGCACATGGGGTATGCGTTGTTTGGTATCCTCGCCGCAACGACCAGTGGGTATGCTGCAGCCTTATATTATGTGTTGGTTTACTCGCTGATGACGACCGGTGCGTTTGGGCTTGTGGTGTTGCTTTCACGTGCAGGGGTTGAGATTGAGAAAATAGACGATCTTCGAGGGCTCAACAAGCGGAATCCTTGGTTGGCCTTTTTGATGATGGTCATTATGTTTTCCATGGCGGGCGTGCCCCCGACGGTTGGCTTTTTTACCAAACTTCTGGTGTTAAAAGCATTGGTCGATGTTCATCTGATGTGGGTCGCTGTTCTCGGTCTTTTGTTTGCTGTGGTGGGTACGTTTTATTATCTACGGGTGATCAAAGTGATGTACTTTGAAGAGCCATTGGATAACACACCGATTCGATTGCCAAAAAGCACGAACCTGGTTTTTTCGTTAAACGGGTTGTCATTACTGTACCTCGGTCTTTTCCCCGGCGTATTGGTCTCAGCTTGCATGAATGCCTTGGTGAGTTAATTCGTTCAATTGTTGGGTCTAGACCCAACCTACAAGTCCGATGTAGGCTGGGTCTAGACCCAGCCTTGTGGATGAAACCACGGGAGTTCCGGTAAAGCCAATTAGGGTTTGTTTGAGTCACCCCAATCATCAACATCTGGCCCATCTCCTTCACGCTCTTGCCTTAATTTTTCCTTTTGCTCCAAGAACTCTTGCGTACGCTTAGCATGCTCCAAGACCTCCTCATTAACCTTGATCAGGGGTTGTTTTGGCGTGATGGTTTTTTCCGATTCATGATGTTTGAGTGCTGGCGTTTTAATGATTGCTGCAAGTAAATTTTTCGGGACTTGTTTATCGTCTAATTGAGCCTGGGGTCGTGTTTTGGGCTCTTCCGTTTGATGTTGGTGTAGCTTCGCCGGCGCTTTAATTGCTGCAAGTAAATCTTTCGGGACTTGTTTATGGTCTAATTGAGCGTCGGGTTGTCTTGTGGGCTCTTCCGTTTGATTTTGGCGTAGCCCCGCCGGCGCTTGCGCTTTAATTGCTGCAAGTACATTTTTCATGCCTGGTTTATCGCCTAATGTCGTCTGGATGACCTCTTCGTCTGGTTGAAACGCGGGAACTGGGGGAGGTGGCATCGTGGGCTCGTCTGTTATGACTTCACCAACGAGAACAATGGGTGTTGCTCGTTGCGTTGTTGCGGGTTCTTCGATATCCAACTGAATAGCATCGTCCACATCGGACATGGTAGAAACACTTTTAATTGACGAGGTCCGTGAGGAGATTTGTTCCAAATCCACCTCATGCGTTGATTCGTCCTGAGATGCGGCTTGTTTAGCATGAACCACCCCTGTCAGAAATTCGCGATATTGCCGCTGAACTGTTTTTTCCTCATCAGGCATAGTGGAACGGTCTTGAGATGAAAAACTTTGCGCTATTTTTTTACCCACTTTAGTGAGGGTTCTTGACTCGATACTGGTATTGATGGCTAGCATTTTAGCAATGAGTTTTGGGTTGTATTCCTCAGGATGGGATGCA